>JAQBYB010000028.1 GCA_027624235.1 Pseudomonadota bacterium
TTGATTCTTATAGCAGAATCAGCCAAGAATATCACCAAATCTGTGATCTATATGGGAAATAGGGGATTAAAGCTTATGGGTGAAGGACCATCCTTTCACGGCTGACCTCATAGCCTGATAAACGGCTAAGGAAGCTCATGCCCAACAGAGACCGACTCATCGGTGCGCCGTTGACGGACGCACGGACCTCGGCAAGGGAGAGCGGACCAATGGAGATCCGGTTCAGACGTACCGGCGCCCCCTTAACCATCCCATTGGCAGTACGATAGGCACGCGTATAGTCCAAGGCGTTGACATTAAGCCCAAGGCGCTCGGCATCCCTGGGACTGAGGACCACATCGCTGGCGCCGGTATCAACCAGAAACCGAATGGGCACACCGCTGTCCAGACTCCCGGATGCTCCCCTCAGCACGACCATGGCCTCGACCACGAAATGGCCGCTTTGATCGGCGCGAATGCTAACGGCGCCACCGGAAACCTCGATGCCGCTTGAGGGCATCAATTCCCCTAAAAGCCGGTCCTTGAAGTTGGCAAGCTCAAACCGGTAGCTGTATCCGGTGAACACAACGACAGCAATCGCCATCCACGCCAGAACGCTTCGCAGAAAAAGACCGGGAGGCGTGCGGCGATGGTAGAGGATGGCGCTCCCGCCCAGGAAAGCCAGCACCACCAACCCATGAACGAGGCTGATCTTTCCATCCCCATCCATGGCCTCCGGGAATCGATCAATCAGATAAACAATCGCCAGCACCGTCAACCCTGCCGCCGCAAGCGCTATAAGCCAGATAACACGGGGTGTATTCATCATTGAAATAGAAAAGACCGCCCGTCCGGGGTCCTACTCAGCGCCATTGCTTTCGGGGATTTCGGACTTGTCACTTTTCCGCTGGCATATCGCCAATGATAGCTTGGCGGCCCCCCAGACGATCCCCATGATCACCGCCGCCAGAGAGAGAATTTTCATATAAGCCAAAGATAGGCCCAAGGCGAATTCCATGACCGTGCCCTTTTCTTTTCATCGCTGACGTGGACTTGGGTACGAGCTACTCGTCAAACTTGAGGTATTTATCCAAAAATAGATCCCTGTCGGCTTCGTTCTCGAACATGACCTTCAGGTGTTTAATGACCATATCATCATCAATTGTCTGAAGAACGACCTGGCAATCGCTTTTGCAGTGATCCACAAGCCAGTCTTCAATGGTGTTGATCGACCCCGTGGTTTTACAGGTGACCTCAAGAGCCATGCTCCTGCGGTCTACCCGATTCCGGCGGCCCTGCGTCTCCCGTCTCTCCCCGCCTTCGGCACCCTCATCGGCTTGACGCCGGTCCTCTTCGGAACGCCGGGGGGAATTGTCCTCACGATAGTCGCTTGGTAAAAAGCGATTTCCTGGACCGACTCTGGCAGTCGCATCGTCAGCCTTTTCTCCTCCTTCGGCTGAATCTAGATCATCATCCACAACGTATTTCCCGAATAATAACAAGTGATTCTATACATAATACTTAATTTTTTAGGGCCAACAAGGCTCCGGCAAAGAATCAACCTTGCAGGGGGGCTCCGGCAGCGCCTAGATCGCCGTTTCACTCCCGGTGACACAATCAACCGCCCCAATCAGGGCCGACATTCGGAACGGCTTGACGAGAGAACGGCAAGCGCCAAGTTTTTCCATCGAATGGAGATAGGGCTTATAGGCGGAGATCGCAATAACGGGCGTTCCCGGGGCCAACTCATGGATCATTTTCATGGTTTCAGCACCCTCGCCTTCATCCATGACCACATCGGTAATGACTAAATCGGGACGATGGTTTTTAAACGCCTTCAGGCCTTCATTTCCGTTTGAAGCCTGGGTTACCACATGCCCCACCGCTTCAAGGCCCAGGCGAACCTCATCGCGAAATGGCGCATTGTCATCAATCAGAAGTATTGTAGCCATCAGTAACAATGGGCCTTTTCATCTGAACAAATCCATTCAAATCATCTCACACCCTATCACAACATATCAATTGTCCGTGAATGGCTTTTAAAATCCCACAGATGGTCTGTTCTTCATTCCTCATTTATTATCCCTTCCATACCCCCCGCCGAATGATATGCTTGGCAAAGAAACCGATGAATGAGGAGCCCCCATGCCTCAAGATAGCGATGCCCGAATCAATCATTTCCTCAAGGAAGTGGAACAGGCCATTCAGGTCGCTAATCGCGAAATTCTCTCACAGCGGCTACCAGCGATCACCAAAGAGAATATTCTGCCATTAGCGATCTCGGTGGCGAGACTGCGCGCCCAATATCTGGCCGAGGCATTCAGAATGGCCAAAGACGGCGCCGGCGAAGCCCCCGGTGAGGCCGAATTAAATTCCCTGAAACGCCTCCGCGAAATGTATGGGGAAGCCCGGGAAGCCTTTGACGCCCTTATCCACGTCATCGACCGCGGCTATGTGGAGCTTGGAGAATAATCCTTTCCTAAGCCGCCGAAAAACTGAAATCGACGGCTTAGCCTGGACAAGGATATTAGCAATGAGACGTATTATTAAAAGGCTGAATAATAATGAATCGGGCGCGACAGCCATTGAATACGCCCTGATCGCGACGCTGGTCGTCGTTGTTATCATCGGCGCCTTGAACCTTCTCTCCGGAGACTTGAGCAATACGTTCAACACCGTTTCCAATACCGTAGCCACTGCAATCTGATACGCGGAGAGCCTTATGAAACCGTTCACACGCCGGAAATTCGGAAAACTGGCAGGAGCCGCCGCAACCACCATCATCGGTCGGGGATTATGGCCAGGGCCGGCCCTAGGCAGGACCACGGGTAAACCCAAACCAAAAGCCGTCATTATCGGCGGCGGCGCCAGTGGGGCCACCGCCGCACGGCGTCTTGCGGAAGACTTCCAGGGTATCGACGTCACCCTCATCGAAGCCAACAGGCAGTACACCGCCTGTTTTTTCGCCAGTCGCTATTTGGGCGGCATCAGGACGCTGGCGGACATCACCCACGGATATGGCAACCTTGCCGCCAACCACGCCGTCACTGTCATCAACGCCGCCGCGACCGCCATTGATGGTGATAAGAAGGCGGTTATTTTAGGTAACCGAACCCGCATCGAATACGACCGGCTGATCGTGGCGCCCGGAATCGATATGAAATTCGATTTGATTGACGGTTATGACGAAAAAACCACCGATTTGTTTCCCCACGCCTATAAGGCCGACACCCAGATTTCGATCCTGAAAAGGCAACTGGAGGCGATGGATGACGGCGGTGTTTTCGCCATTTCCTCCCCATCCCGGCCCTATCGCTGTCCGCCGGCGCCTTATGAACGCGCCGCCATGGCCGCTTTCTACCTGAAAAAGCACAAACCCCGTTCCAAGATCCAGATTTTGGACAGCAAGAATGAATTTCCGATGTCGGAAGTCATGAATGAGGTTTGGGGAAAATTATACCCCGGCATGATTGAATGGATACCGGCGGAATTCGGTGGAAAAATCAAGGCCGTCGATGTTAAGGGCAAGACCCTGATCAGCAGTGAGGAACGGTTCACCGCCGATGTCCTCAATATCATCCCCGATCAACACGCCGGGCGCATCGCCCAGGTTTCCGGCTTGGCGGGTAAGAACGGCTGGTGCCCGATCCACGCCAGTACCTTCGAATCCCGGCTCGTCCCCGGCATTCATGTGGTCGGTGACGCTATCGACCCGGGCGACATGTCTAAATCCGCGTTTTCGGCTAACTCCCAGGCGCGGGCCTGCGCCGCCGCCGTCGGGGCGGCGCTGACCGGAAGCAAAGCCGTCGAATCGCCGCTTACCAATACCTGCTTCTTCATGGTTGCCGAGGATCACGGCCTCAAACTGGGCGGTACCTACAAGGCGACGCCGGCAGGCCTCACCGGCCTCACCGGATATTTGAGTCAGGTCGGCGAGAACGTGGGCACCCGAAAACAGACCGCCCGCGACGGAGACGCCTGGTACGCAGCAGTCACTAAGGAAATGTTTTCCTAGGGTTTCCGACAAGGGTAATCCCTTAGAGACAAATACCGTCGAAAATGGTACAAGCTAGGCTTGTTTTTTTACCGTTTTTATTGGTCGGTTTTTATGCGCTCGATATTCCTTGCGTTTGCTCTGATGGTTGCAGCCTCGCCGGCGTTTTCGGCGAGTGAACTCGTTATGTTTAATTCATCCTCATGCACTTGGTGCGAATTATGGGAAGATGAAGTCGGCGTCATTTACGAAAAAACCGACGAAGGGAAAAACCTTCCCCTCCGGCGCGTCTCTGTTCATGATGAGCGGCCTGTCGATCTGGAAAAATTGAAGGGCGTCATGTTCACGCCGACCTTCGTGCTTCTCAACAACGGCCGTGAAATCGGGCGGATTATCGGCTATCCCGGCGAAGCCCACTTTTGGGGCCTGTTGGACGAACTCTTCGTCAAATTGGGAGCCTCCATCCAGGGCTGCAAGCATACTCAACAAATGGCGCGGTCCCAGTCCGCGCCGACATCCACTAACGCGACATGCTGAACCGCTTTTTAGCCGCCGGGGCCGTTCTGGCGGCATTGTCCTCGCCCGTCCAGGCCCAGGAAGGCGCCTTGATTACCTTCAAGACCCTGACCCTGGAGGCGGCGACAGCGCTGGCCCAGGGGGCGCTCGCCGAATGCCGCAAGCGTGGATTTCAGGTCGGGGTCGTGGTCGTTGATCGCGGCGGCAACGTCCAGGTGATGCTGAGAGATCGCTTCGCCGGGCCCCATACCACGGAAGCCTCCCGGCGCAAGGCGTGGACCGCCGTCAGTTTTCGCACCGATACCCAGTCCATGGCCACGTTAACGCAACCGGGTGAATTGACCTCCGGAACCCGCCACATCCCCGGCGCCTTGATGCTGGGTGGCGGTGTCCCGATTGAAGCCGGTGGGACTATTGTCGGCGGTGTCGGCGTTTCCGGCGCCCCCGGCGGCGATTCCGATGATGCCTGCGCCCGCGCCGGCATCGAAGCTATTGTCGACAAACTCGAATTTTAACTTTTTAGCCCTCATTCGCGAATGCCAGGCCGCAGGCCATTGATGGTTCTGTGCCCGCCATCCTATTATACTAATTTTAATCGTAAAATAATGTTTTCTACATTTATTAGTGCCATAATTTGTGGCAATTACCATCTTTTTCAGCTATACAGCTTATAGGCGGACGATCACCGTCTGACGGGGGCAATGGCAAGACTGAGGGTGGGCGTCAAGTCATGAAAGATATTTCTGAAATCCATGAAAACGCGGAGCGCGCCAGCACCTTCCTGAAGGGGCTGGCCAATGAAACCCGTCTGGTGATCCTTTGCGCCCTTGCCGAAGGCGAGAGAAACGTCGGCGATCTTGAGAATATCCTCGGCATCCGGCAGCCGACCCTGTCGCAGCAATTGGCGCGGCTTCGAGCCGACGGCATGGTCGCAACGCGGCGTGAGAAAAAGCAGATATATTACAGCTTGGCCAGCGACGAGGCCGAGTTGGTCCTGGGACTGGTTTTTGAGTTGTTCTGCACCGGCGGAAACATGGAACTCGAACGCAAAACACCCGCGTCAGCTGGCGCTGAAGCGGCCTAGATCTTCCCGCTTTTAAGAGCCTTCATCTTGGCTTTCAGGAAGTTGCGGTAATTCCCATCCACATATCCCTTATTGCGCACGTATTCAAACATGGTCAGAAAGTGGAGTGGCCGGAAATACCCGGCCATGCGGGCGACCTCGACAATCTTCCCGGTATTTCCCTGAGCCGCTTTCGGGTCTTCGGCAAAAAATTGAACCGTCGGTGAGAAACGAACCTTAAGGCGTTTGGCCAGATCGCGTTCAGAACTGACCTTGCCGTTGAAATCCGTGACATCGCGCCCGCCTCGGACATCCAATTGCAGGATTTCAAAATTCTCTTTGATGAAATCGCGTATCTCAGGCACGGCAAAGTTTACAAGATGCGTCTCCCGGCAATAGGGACAGCCATCCAGCTCCCATATAACGGCGAAATTCTTGCCCTTCCCGCGGGCTTCCTCCAGATCATCCTTCAACTCAAGAAAGCTATCCAAGAACCACGGCTCCGTGTACATGCCGTCTCTGGTTAGCCGGGGGGCTTCGGCAGCAGTCGCTATCCGCACGGTTCCGGCGCCGGCCAACAGGCCCCCGGCTCCAGACAACACGCCAACGGCGGCCCAATGATTGAAAAGTCGCCTTGATATCATTTTGAATGCCTCATCGTAACAAAGAATAACAACCCAAAAAGAAATATAACAAATTATAGAAGTAGAATATGTATTATAATCGCTTTTGTACCGTTTTTTGAAACTTTAGAAATGGCCTTCTTTTCAATGCTCAGATTGATATTCACGTTAGTGCTTTGCGCTGCTTTTCTCGGGCCCGCTCCGAAAGCCCGCAGTGCCCCGATCCACGACTTCAACAATGCCGTCTTCACCGCCTATGGGCATTACCGCGAAGCGTTGTTTTATCTCCAAACCGGTAATGCACAAGTCGCCTCGTTTGAACTGGAAGAAATGGCCGTCCGTTGGCGGGCCATCGTCGAGAGATTCGCGAAATCACCACCCGGTGTCTTTTCCGCCGATCCGACTTGGCAGGAGACCCTTATGGACATCGAAAAGAGGACCGCAGCCGGCCTGGAGACGGCTATCAACAACGATGCCGAGGCGGCAAAAAAACACTTAGGTCCGATTCGCAAAATTCTTTCGGAACTGCGCCACCGCAATGGCGTCATCAATTTTTCCGATTATGTCGATAAAGCCAACGCTGCCTTTGATGAACTGTTTGAATTCCGCAGAAATCCGCCAGACTTCAACTCTCTGGAACAACTGAATAAATTGCGCCGGATAGTGGCGATAACGACTCATTTTTACGAATTAAGCCAAGACAACGCGCCCACGGCCATTCGCAACAACCCGGAATTCAAGCGGCTGATGGAAACCAGCCTTTATTCTCTAAACCGGATTTGGGTGGCTATCGACGAAAAGAGGGAAGACCTCCTTATCAGTACTCTGCGTGGCTTAAGTTCGTCGAACCGGATACTGTTCCTGCGCTTCGGTTGAGAATCTCCTAGGGGGATTTAACCAGTGGTGCCGAGGCTGGGGAAGGCTTCCAATATCCAATAGGCGACATCGGCCATGGAGCCGGTGATGAACAAAATCCCGGTCAGCACCAGAAGCGCGCCGATCACCCGTTCCACCGTCTGCAAGTGACCCCGGAAACGTACCATGAAGGCCATGAACGGCTTCATCGCCGCGGCGGCTATAATAAACGGTATTCCCAGCCCGGCGGAATACACCGCCAGCAAGCCCATGCCATAGGTAATGGAGCTTTCGCTGCCGGCGACCATCAGGATCGCCGCCAATACCGGCCCGACGCAAGGGGTCCAGCCAAAGGCAAAAGCCAGCCCGATGATGTAGGGGCCGATCAACCCGGCGGGCTTCTTTTCGGCATGAAACCGGGCTTCCCGAAACAAAAGCGGGATTCGAAAGACCCCCATGAAGTGAAGCCCGAGAATGATAATGACGCCACCGGCGACTCTCGACAGAATGCCCAGGTAATCGGCGACAAACTGGCCGATAGTCGACGCCGTCGCGCCCAGCATGACGAAAACCGTGGTAAACCCGAGCACGAACACCACAGACGACAGCATCACGTCACGCATGACGCCGGGCGGCAGGCTTTCGCGATCGTCGGTCATTTGTTCCAGGGAAACGCCGCCGATAAAACACAGATAGGGCGGCACCAAGGGCAACACGCAAGGCGACAGGAAGCTCAATATTCCCGCCCCTAAAGCGCCTAAGTATGAAACCTCAAACCCACCCATCGGTTGTCCCTATACTTCCTTATTGGCGTCCACTATATTTCCTGCGGCGCGCCGAGGCACATCACATTTTAGAGAGCCCCAGCCCGTTTCCTGGAGCATTTTGAATAGCGTCAACCGCCGATAATGCGGAGGTTGGTATTCACCGGGATGTCGATGGATTTCTTTTTCTCTATGTATTTACTGACCAAGTCATAAACCGGCGGTCCTTCGGTGGCTTCGTTGACCGACGCCCAACCCGAAACCACGTAGGTCTTTTTGGGATCAATGGGCTTACCGGTCTTGAGCGAGACCATACCAGAAATCCGCTGGCCGATGGGCTTTTTGGGGTTAATGGCGTAACCCATACCGCCGACACGGACCATGTCACCGCCCTGTTGGTAGTATGGGTCGATATTGAACAAGTTGTCGGCCACGTCTTCGAGGATTTCCCTCAGGAACTGGCCGGTAAATTCCGAACGATAGGCCTTCGGATAGGTGATCGCCGTCTGATTATAGACATCCTCAACGGTGATATCCTGTCCGGGGATCAGGCTGCCGCCCCACCGGAACCCTGGCGACAGGGAAATTTCGGCGTCCCTTTCCTGCATCAGCGCATTACAGATCAGATCGTCGAAGGTGCCGTTAAAACTGCCGCGTCGGTAGAGCAGGCTGTTGGTACGGCCCAGAACCCGGCGAATTTCCTTTTCATGAGGGGCGCGGATTTTCTTAATCAGGGCCGCCATTTCTGGGTCCGGGGCAATGGTATCGGACAGCACCGGGATCAGCTTGAACCGGTAATCGACGACGCGCTTGCCCTTAATGTCCAGGTCGAGGCGGGCCAGGAACTTGCCGTGCGAGCCGGATGCCACCAGCAAGGTCTTGTTAACCTTAATCGCGGCAGGGATGGCGTCATGGGTGTGGCCGGTCAGGATCACGTCAATGCCGTTGACACGGGACGCAAGTTTACGGTCAACGTCAAACCCGTTGTGGCTAAGCAGGACCACCAGTTCGGCGCCACCATCGCGCGCCGCCTTGACTCGCTCGCGGACCAGTTTTTCACGAATTCCGAAGGACCACTTGGGAATCATGTAACGCGGATTAGCGACCGGCGTATAAGGGAATGCCTGCCCGATCACCGCGATCTTGACGCCGCCGCGTTCGAAAGTTTTGGTCGATTCGAAAATTTCCTCCTCCCATTCCGTGTCGCGGACATTGCCGGCCAGGAACGGGAATTTGAGCTTCTTGATCAGTTCCTTCACCCGCTCGGTCCCGTAGGTGAATTCCCAGTGCGCGGTCATGGCCTCGACGCCAAGCGCGTTCATGACCTCGACCATATCCTCGCCGCTGGTTTTCAACGACGTGTAGGAACCCTGCCAGGTGTCGCCACCGTCCAGCAGCAGCGTATTATTCGGTCGCTCGGCCCGGATCGCCTTGACCAGGGTCGCCATGCGGTCCATGCCGCCGATGCGGCCGTAATCCTTCGCCAAATTTACAAAATCATGGCTGGAAAAAGCGTAGGCCTCGGGCGAGCCGCCCTTGAGGCCGAATTTCTTCAGCAATTCCTTGCCGGTGAGATGCGGCGGCAGCCCGTACACGTCGCCGACGCCGATGTTGATGGAGGGCTCGCGGAAATACAACGGAACCAGCTGCGCATGGCAGTCGGTGAAATTGAGCAACGTGACTTGGCCGACAGAATCGAATTTCAGCAGGTCTTTCTGGGTGATCGACTGGCGGGCCAGGGCGCCGGGCAGAAGACCGCCCGAGACGCCGGTGATGGCGGCGGTTGCCGCCGCGACTTGCAAGAATTGACGACGATCCAACATAATTATTATTCCTCTAAAAAAAAGGGGAATGCGGCACTCCGCACTCCCCCTCAAATTCTAGGTGGGGTTTTAAATCAGTTTCTGACGGAAGGTGCTTCAACTGACAAACCACGCCCACGCCATGCGACATAGAGTTCCAGGTTGACGTATTCGTCGGAACCATAGGCGAGGGGTTGAGCCCGCACCGTGGAGTTGCAACCGCGGAAACGGCGATGAAGCGAACCCGGCTTCTGCCATTTCAGCCGATAGGTGGGGAAACCGTTGCTCTGCGCTTCGGTCAACATGTTGGCCCGGATCCTGTTGCCTGCATAGTATTCGTGGCAGTTTTTGCACGACATATCCAACTGGCCGCGCCTCTGATCAAAGTACTTTTTACCGGCTTCAAAGAAGGGGACAGCCGGCCCGTCGATGCTGACGTTCATGGGCTTGCCACGAGACTGATTGCGCATGTAGATCGTCAGCGCAAGCATCTGGCCGGATTCCCACTTATAAGGCTTGGCGCCCATCTTTTCTTCGCGTTCCTGGTTTATCTTCTGCTCGATGTTCTGCATCTTGCCCAGTTTCGCATTGTAGACGGGATAGCGCGTGGCGAGATCGCTCAACATTGCCGATTCGACGCCATGGCAAGTCGCACAGGACTTGCCCGCCTTGCCGTCTACCTTGGACCATAGGGCCGCACCATCATCGACATAGATATAGGCAGGATTGCCCAGATCATCGTCCTGGATGGCCTGCGTCTCTTTAGTGGCATAGGTATACCCGCTATTGCGATCACCCGACTTGTAGACCATTTTTTCGGCACTAATGGCGATACCGGCAAAGCTCGACAGGCCGACCGCAACGGCGGCGCCCATCAAGATTCCCTGAAATTGTTTTTTCATGATTCCCCCTACTCTCACGCGACCAGGATGTCGACGGATTTTTCAGTAACCCCGCCGCCATCTTCGGTCCATACGAATTTTATCGGGCCACTCTCGGAGGCTCTCACGAAAAAAGAAACATAAGGGTTGGCGGAAACCGCCGGATGCCAATCAGACCCAAATACTTCCTTGCCGCCGTAAGTCACGGAGAGCTTGTTGATGATCTTCCGCGGAATCGTCTTACCCGTTTTTTTGTCTTTTCTGAGACCGGTTTCCATATTGTGGGAAATCAGTGCCTTTACTTCGAACACCTCGCCCTTCTTGACGGACTTAGGCGCTTTCACTCTGGCTTTTGCCATTTCTATATACTCCCTATTTCCCGTCAGCCGCCGCAGCCGCCGATTGTGACTTTAACCGCATTTTTGACCATATGAACCTTGCCGTTGCTCATCTCTGCAACCGCCACGATATTCTGGCTCTTGATCATGCGCATCCGTAACGAAACTCTGGCCCTGCCGCTTTCAGGCGTGAACCGAAAAGTGGCGACGTCCGGGGCAGGATTACCCTCGGAATAGATGTGAACCGCTTTCACATAATCACTGCTGCTCATCGGGCTTTTGACTTCAACCGCGATGGGAACCGTGTTGCCGTTTTCCGCGATCTCCGGAAGTTCCAGCGTGATACCACCGGCCATGGTTTTCTTGTCGCCGATCTTGGCTTTAATGGCCTTGGCAACGGCCGCCGGGTCCGCCTTGGCATCCCCCGCGAAAAGTCCGATGCTGCTGACGGCGACAACCCCCGTACCGGCCATGGCCAGCACATCACGTCGCCGCATATTCTGGGTTATAAATTTTTCAGACATTAATGTCTCCTTGGCGTAAACGCCTTTTCGTAATTGCCTCTGTTTAAAAAACCGTGCCTGTCTTAAGCGCGGCGGCTTGTTATTTAAGCGTCATCATATAAGCAACCAGATCCTCGACATCGGAAGCGGAAATGATGGTCTTTCCCTTGAACTTCTTCAGTACCCCGTGGAGTCCAGCCAACTTGTAGAAGGGCGGCATAATAGAATCCGCGCCCAGCCTTTCCGGGTCGACGATCCGCAGCCTTATTTGGCCCGCGGAAAGTCGTCCGCCGACGCCAGCCAAATCAGGACCGACCTCACCGTGGAAGGATTGTTCAGGAATGGGCATTTTATGACACGCTAGGCAATTGCCCTTTTTGCGATCGATCGCGACCTTCCGGCCTTTCGCCGCATCGCCCGGCTTCCCGGTCAATGACTTGGCAATCGCCCCGTCCTTGACCATATAGTTTACTAATTTTTCGGCGGCGGTGGCGTTGGTGTTAAACGCGAAACCCAAAACTACCCCCAAGGCCAAAACGGCCAATATTCTGACTCCCAAAGCTGCCTCCTTTTTTAAAATGCGACAAACTTTCTTCGATCACCCCACTCCAAGATTACCTTGGAGAGTCAGTAAAGAGTCAAAAGTTTGTGGTCAGATAGAAAATTACGTCCCTGGTACCCTGTCGTATTATTATATTTTTTATAATCATATTCAAGGATTATAAAATATCAAGAGTGTTTCTGATGTTTTTTGTATGGATATTTTGAAGCCTTTGCATTCCGCGTGTTTTCAGGCCAAAAAATTTTGCGATAGGCGTTGATTTTAGTTTTTTTGGGGCGCCACCGGCGTGAAAAACGAAACCTTTTAATCCTTCGCTGAAAAGATAAGCCCGGCCATCAACCAATCGACCGGGGCAAAGTCATCGGTCAGTTCGGGAACCTTCTCTGCCGTAATAAGCGGGCGAATATCGGCGTCAGGCCAGCGCGCCCACGTTCTTGCGATCCCCCGCGATGAGTTAATCCTGGAGGCGGACGTCGGCGCCTGGGACGCCAGGACAACATACGTCACGCGGCCCGTTTCGCTCATCTCACCCAGTGTTCTCCAGACTTCAACGGCTTTGAAGTCGGCGTTCAAGGTCCTGATTAAACTGTACAAAAACCTTGGGCTTTCGGCGTCGTCGACGACATTGACCACGTAAAAGCCCGCAGGCTTCAGGCGCCCGGCAATCTGCCGATGAAATTCCCGTGTGACCAAGTGGGTGGGAATGGTGATATCACGGAAGGCATCGCCGAAAACCACATCAAACGAAGGCTCCGCCGGAAGCGATTGCAGCGCCGCCCGTGCATCTTGGTGCATAATGCTCAGCCCCGGGGTTTTGGCTGACAGCCAAAGGTGTTCGCGGGCGGCCTGGGTCACGCCCGGATCGATTTCGGCGACCACAAGCTTGGCTGCCTCGTAGTCGTTCCCCCATGCCCGCGGCAGGGAATACCCGCCACCGCCTATAAAAAAGGCGCTTGGGTCTTGTCCTTGGGGCAAGCGGAATTTGGTAATTTCGTCGATGAAGTGGATGTAGGGGCTGTATAGGAATCCCGGATCCTTGGCATCGTTGATGCCATGAACCAGATGATCCAGGACCATCATCGCACTTTGCCGTCGATTATCGGCCGAAATATCAACAATACGGATGCAAAAATAATCGCTTTCGGTCTGGCAAGGAGATTGAAACGCCTTCTCGGTCTTTCCCCACCACACCAAACCGCCACCAAAAATTCCAAGCACCATAAACACGGACAACAGCGCACCGGACCTGAGTCCGATGACAAAGCCCAGCGCCAGAAGAGCATAAACGCCGGCCACAACCAGAACCGTGCCGGTGGAACCGATCCAGGAAATAAACAGATACCCCGCCAACAGGGTACCGAGAATACTGCCTAATGCGCCGAGGGCAAACATGCGACCGATGATCCGCCCCGGCCCAAGAGGGCCGACATCAATGGCCAGCTTGGTGACAATCGGCGAAACGATCCCGACAAACAGGCTGGGCAGGAAAAACAAAGTCCCGCTCAACAGCACGATGGCCGGGATGGTGCCGATACCGCTTGCCAAAACCTTGCCCGAAACCACCCGCAATAAAACAAGGGACGCCAGGCTTGAAATACCGGCCAAGGCCAGGGCCACCGCAATCCGCCGCGACCCGGTTCTTAAATTGGCTTCCAATGGCGCCAAGTGTCCGCCGACCCAGTGCCCGGCCGATAAACCGGATAACACCACCGCAATAATCGCCGTCCAGGTATAGAGCGACATGCCCACGTAGGGCGCGATCAGCCGACCGGCAACGATCTCCATCACCATACCGCCGGCGGAACTGACAAAAACGACAAACGCTAAAGCGAACTGAAGCATCAATCTTTCCCCCCACGAGTTGCGGCAGCGAATTAATTATAAGAACAAAGAAGAAAAAGAAAGCACCCTTACTGTTATGTAACGGCAGGATTGAACCAGGAAAGTCTTTTGCGAAGGGTGACAACACTGCCGACAATCACGATCGCCGGGCCGGGCAGGTTGGCCTTCGCCACCGCATCGGCCAGCTCGCCCAAGGGCGCGATGACGACCTGTTGATTTTTTCGTGTGCCGTTATCGACAACGGCGGCGGGGGTGTTCGGATCGGCGCCATGGCCGATCAGTTTTTCGCTCAGCATCGGCAGGGAATCGAGCCCCATATAAACGACCAGAGTCTGGCTGGGACGGATCAGCGCCTCCCAGTCCAGATCAAAATTGTCATCCTTGGCGTGGCCGGTGACGAAGATGCAGCTTTGCGCATGGTCGCGGTGGGTCAGGGGAATGCCGGCATAGGCCGCACAGCCATTCGCCGCCGTCACCCCGGGCACGATCTGGAAATGAATCCCTTCCGACGACAGCGCCTCGATTTCCTCGCCGCCGCGCCCGAACACGAACGGGTCACCGCTTTTCAAGCGCAGCACCCGCTTGCCGTCTTTGGCCAGACGGATCATCAAGCGGCCGATTTCTTCTTGCGGCATGGCATGATCGCCGCGCCGTTTGCCGACAAACACGCGCTCCGCATCGCGGCGCACCAGGTCCAGGATTTCATCGGGCACCAGCCGGTCATGCAACACCACATCCGCCTGTTGCATCAGGCGAAGGGCGCGAAACGTCAACAAATCGGGATCGCCGGGGCCACTGCCGACAAGATAGACCTCCCCATGTGGCTTGACGCCTTGATCGCTGATGGCTTTGTTGAGGGTGTCATCGAGAAGATTGTTGGCGGCTTCCGGCTGTCCGGCCAGTACGTATTCGGCAATCGGCCCGTGCATGAAATTTTCCCAAAACCGAAGACGAAGGGGGCCTTCAGGGATCGCCGCCTTGACCTTGTCGCGACAGGCACCTGCGAAATCAGCCAGCCGCCCCAGCCCCGTGGGGATGGAGGTTTCCAACTGGGCCTTCAAGACCCTGGACAGGATCGGCGCTTCGCCGCCGGTGGACACCGCCACCAGGACCGGCGAGCGATCGACAATTGCGGGCATGATGAATGTACAAAGCTCCAACCGATCAACGACATTGACCGGGATATCCGCTTCGGTCGCCAGCGCCGACACGCGTTTGTTCAAATCCTCGTCATCGGTGGCAACGAAAACCAACAGGCAGCCATCAAGGTCAGCGGCATCAAAAGCGCGGGCATGGTGTTCGACCACCTCCCGGTCGGCCAAATCCCCAAGCGCCCGACAGAGGCTTTCGGCCACCACCCGGACCCGGCCTTCGGCCTTGAGGATCATCTCCACCTTACGGGCCGCCAACTCACCGCCGCCGACGACGAGCACTGAACGGCCCTTGATATCCATGAAAATCGGCAGATGGATCATAAGGCGGTCTCGGCCCAGGCCGTCATCGCCGAACCCCAGTGCGTCGCCGTCACTTGATCCAAGTCCAGGTCGGTGAACCGGGACCCCTGGCGGATACGGACCCTGAGAAGTTTGGCGCCGCCTTCATAGGACAACTCCAGCAATTCGACCTCTCCGCCTAAGGGGGCGGTGAATTTTTCCAGGCGTCGGGAGTCTTGGGTATTCACCGTTCCCCCCAAACGAAGGCTTCCTCGATCAGGAATTCCCAATTTCTTGGGGTGTCGGG
Source organism: Pseudomonadota bacterium (assembly GCA_027624235.1). Classification (GTDB taxonomy): domain Bacteria; phylum Pseudomonadota; class Alphaproteobacteria; order Rhodospirillales; family Casp-alpha2; genus Casp-alpha2. The sequence goes on from JAQBYB010000028.1 coordinate 15,463, forward strand.
GTAATCGGGCTTGAGATCGACCTCAAGCATATAGCGCTCGCCTTGTTCGGCGCGTTTGCGAATGGCGACGAGAAGATCAACAAACATGGAGACTTCCGAGTGTTCGATAATCAGGTCGCTTAACAGCATGGGAGGCAGTGACATAACGTAAGGGGCCTTTCTTGAGTTTCACTATATATGACTCTCTATATATGTCTGTTCTGGCTTATTTCGAATCGGCGACCCGATCCATGAACCGGGCGCGGTACATCAAACGACCGCCATCGGTGTCGGGATGATCGCTGAACCCTGTACGGCGGTGCAAAACATTATTGCAAATCAATCCTTGGCCCGCAGTCAGACGCCATCGGACTTTCGGCTCATCGGGTTCATCAAAAATCGATTTCAGGGCGTTACGGGCGGCCAGGACCAGGGCGTCGTCTTTCCATACAATATGGCGCTTGCGGTCGGTGAAGCGCATATGCAAATGACCGCCAATGACGGAAAACACCGGACCGGTCTGGGCATCGCGGATGTTAACGCCGTTTTCGACGTTTTCCGGAATGGTCAGGACATCTTCGCCCATCAAGGCGGTGATGAAGTCCGGGTTGTCATCGCGCAGCCGGATGTAAACGATTTCGGGATCAATTAATTCCGAAAGACCGCCTTCCTCGGCGGCGCGGCGGCAATGCAGAAGAAACCCCCTCACTTGGCCGGACGGTGTATTGTAATAACCGTCCGTGTGCCAACTCAGCGGCTTGTCGGTATAAGGAATATACGTTTCCCGTCGGCCGCTTCCGGCAACGGAGATTTCAGTAATCCCGTCTTCGCCGGTGCATAAAGGCTGATCGAATCGGACCAGACCAAAATGCTGGGCCAAAGCCAAGGCATCTTCCTTGGTCGCGTCGGGCGTGGAAACGTATATCGCCATGTTGAATTTGCGGCAGCGATCCAGAATGGCCTGCCTTTCTTCCGCGTTCGGGGCGCGAATATTGACCACCGGCACCACTAAGGTATCGGGCGATACGGGAAAGTTTTTCAGTTTTTGGCGGCGCCAATCCTCATAAGCGCCGGGATTGTGCAAATCGAACGGCGCGACGGCCCCCTCCCCCTTCAAAAGCGAAGGGGTGGCGTGGGAAGGCGCGATGATTTTGGGTTCCGCTGATACCATTAAAATGACCGATATTTCGAGTCGCGGCAAAAGCGCCGCATCCCTTACCCATAAGCCCCTTAGGGCTTATATAAAGTTCCCTCTTGATAATTTACATTTTTTGAATATGATCTGTCCAGTTGATGGATTTTAATTTTTCTGCCAGCCAATAAAAACAAAACAAAAAGCAGGGAAAAAATTCATCTCCGAAACAGAGTGATGTACACATAACTGTGCAGGTGGAGGCACATCAATGGCTAAGAAAAAAGCGACCAAAAAACACAAGACCCCCCTTCTTGATCAGCTCGAAAGTGGGCCGTGGCCCAGTTTCGTCTCCGGACTGAAGCGTCTTGCTGATGATGACGGCACCGCTCACGGCGCCATGATGAACGACCTCATGGGTCAGCTGGAACAATCCTACAAAAACCGGCGCGGCTATTGGAAGGGTGGCACGGTCAGTGTCTTTGGTTACGGTGGCGGGATCATTCCCCGGTTTTCCGAAGTGGCGAAAGACTTTCCCGAATCGTCTGAATTCCACACTTTGCGCGTACAGCCCCCCGCCGGCTTTCATTACGACACCAAGGTGCTCCGCGATTTGTGCGACATTTGGGAAGAACATGGCGCCGGATTGATCGCCTTTCATGGCCAAAGCGGCGACATCATGTTCCAGGGCTGCAAGACCGAAAATGTCCAGCCCGCCTTCGACGCTTTAAATAAGATCGGTTTTGATCTGGGCGGCGCCGGTCCGGCGCTGCGGACCGCCATGAGCTGCGTCGGCCACGCCCGTTGTGAACAATCGTGCTATGACGAGGTCAGGGCCCACCGCCAGATCATCAACGCCTTCCTCGACGAAATGCATCGCCCGGCGTTGCCGTACAAATTCAAATTTAAGTTCTCCGGTTGCGCCAACGACTGTGTAAACGCCATTCACCGCGCCGATTTCGCGGTCATCGGCACCTGGCGCGACGCCATGAAGGTCAACCAGGACGAGGTCAAAAAGTACGTTGCCAAAGCCGGTCGCAAGTACACCATCGACAACGTCATTACCCGTTGCCCGACCAATGCGCTTAGCCTCAACGACGATGACACCTTAGACGTCGATAACAAAAGCTGCGTGCGTTGCATGCACTGCATCAACGTCATGACCAAGGCGCTGTCGCCGGGTGATGACAAGGGCGCCACCATCCTGATGGGTGGCAAGCGGTCGTTGAAAATCGGCGATACCATGGGCTCCGTCATCATTCCGTTCATGAAGCTCGAAACCGATGAAGATTTTGACAAGCTTGAAGAGCTGGCTGAGAAGTGCATCGAGTTCTTCGCCGAAAATGCCCTTGAGCACGAGCGCATCGGTGAAACCATTGATCGTATTGGTCTTGCCAACTTCCTGGATGGGATCGATGTCGAAGTCGACATCAACATGATCGCCCACCCGAGGACGAATTCCTACGTCCGCACGGATGACTTTGACGAAGAAGCGGAAAAATGGCGTCAGCGGCACGGCGGTGATAAAGCGCCGGCGGCGGCAGCCGAATAAAGCTGCTCTAAAACCCTGAACGCTTATTAACGTAATGGAAGATCACTGATGACCGAAGCAAAGACAGAACCGCGCCGCCCTATCGAAACCGGCGTCCCCGATCCGTTCCCCTATATGCATCCGTTAATGAAGAAGAACTACGGCAATTGGGACTGGCATGACCGCCTTCGTCCCGGCGTTCTCCATCATGTCGCCAAGAACGGTGACGAAATATGGACCGTTCGCGCCGGCACCCAGCGCCAGATGGATGTCTACACCATTCGCAAACTGTGTGATATCGGCGACACATTTGCCGAAGGCCATGTCCGCTTCACGACGCGCAGCAATATCGAATTCATGGTGTCGACTGAGGCGCAGATCGCGCCGTTGATCAAAAAGCTTGAGGCCGAGGGCTTCCCCGTCGGCGGCACCGGAAATTCGGTTTCCATGATTTCCCACACCCAGGGCTGGCTGCACTGCGACATCCCCGGCACTGATGCGTCGGGCGTCGTTAAGTCGCTGATGGATGAGCTCTACGGCGAATTCGTGACCGAAGAGATGCCCAACCGGGTTCGCATCACCACGTCGTGCTGCCAAGTCAACTGCGGCGGCCAGGGCGACATCGCCATCAACGTCCAATACACCAAGCCGCCGGTCATCAACCATGATCTGGTCGCCAATACGTGCGAACGCCCGGCGGTGATCGCCCGTTGCCCGGTAGCTGCGATCCGACCGGCCATGGTCAACGGCAAGGCGTCGTTGGAAGTGGACGAGAAAAAATGCATTTGCTGCGGTGCCTGCTATCCGCCCTGCCCGCCCATGCAGATCAATTCCGAAGATTCGACGAAGCTGGCGATTTGGGTCGGCGGCAAGCATTCCAATGCCCGCTCCAAGCCGGCCTTCCACAAACTGGTGGCAGCCAACCTTCCGAACAATGCCCCTCGATGGCCTGAAGTCGCCGATGTGGTTAAGCGTATTCTTTTCGCCTACAAAGAAGACGCCCGCGATTTTGAGCGGGTCGGCGAATGGATTGACCGGATCGGCTGGCCGCGCTTCTTCGAACTCACGGACCTTCCGTTCACCCGACATTTAATTGACGATTATCGGAGCGGGCGGAGCTCACTTAACGCTTCGGCCCACGTCCACTTCTAAGGTCTTTGAGAATACATAGAGGATAACCGATGAAATTCGGAATTTTGGTAAATGAAGGCCCATTTACGCATCAAGCGTCGGATTCGGCACTCCAGTTCGTAACCGCGGCGCTGAAAAAAGGCCACGAAATCGTCCGTGTGTTTTTCTATCACGACGGCGTTAACAACTCGACCAAGTTCTCCGATCCGCCATCGGACGATCGCAATATCGTCAAGCTTTGGTCGGCGCTGGCAGAAGAACACGGCGTTGAATTGATCGTCTGTGTCGCCGCCGCCATGCGCCGCGGCATCAATGATGAAGTTTTGGCGCCAGGCTTTCAAATTTCAGGTCTCGGCCAACTGGTCGAAGCCGGAATCAATGCTGACCGTCTCGTCGTTTTCGGGGATTGAGGGAAGCATCATGGCAGAGGAATTTGACGACGAATTTGACGGTCCCGTTAAACGGTTCCTTTTCGTCAACCGTAAGGCGCCTTACGGCACAGTGTACGCGCTTGAAAGCCTGGAAGTGGTCTTGATTTCCGCCGCTTTCGACCAGGATGTCAGCCTTGTTTTCATGGACGACGGCGTCTTCCAGATCGTCAAGGACCAGAATACGGATGGCATCAACATCAAGAACTTCTCGCGCACCTATCGGGCACTTGAAGGCTACGATGTCGAAAAGCTTTACGTCGAAAAAGAATCCCTCGAAGCCCGTGGCCTGAGTGAGGATGACCTTCTGGTGCCGGTGGAGGTTCTCGACAGCAAGGCGCTCAGCGAACTGATGAACGCCCAAGACGTGGTGATTTCGGCATGAGTGGGGATATGAAAATGCTTCATGTGGTCAACAAGTCGCCGTTCGAGAAAAGCTCCCTTTCCAGTTGTCTCAGGGTGGCGAAGAACGACAGCGGTATCTTGTTGATTGAGGACGGCGTCTTTGGCGCGCTTCAGGGAACCAGCGTTACCGATGAAATCGCCGGGCGGTCCGCTGACTTTAAAATATACGTTCTCGGCCCCGATCTTGCGGCCCGGGGGTTGAGCGAAAAACCAATTATCGACGGCATTGAGATTATTGATTATGAAGGCTTCGTGGATTTAGCCGTCGAACACGGCGCCGTGAATTCATGGCTGTAATCAAAGCCACACAAATTATTACCAAGGAGGATTAAAACTATGACTTACACACTTGATGGCGCAACCATTCCCGCCGATGAGGAAGGATACCTCTCCGACCTCAGTGTCTGGAACAAAGAACTGGCTGGTTTGATCGCCAAGGACGAAAACATCGAGATGAACGACGACCACTGGGAAGTGGTGAACTTCCTCCGCGATTATTATGAGGAATATCAGATCGCCCCGGCCATCCGGGTGTTGACCAAGGCAGTCAAAAAGTCCCTCGGCGACGACAAAGGCAACAGCAAGTACCTGTACGAACTGTTTCCCTATGGTCCCGCTAAACAGGCCTGCAAAATCGCCGGCCTGCCGAAACCGACGGGCTGCATCTAACTTTACAACTTCAGCCCTTGGGGAAAGGAGAGCACCAGCAATACCGCCGGCATAGCCTGCGGGCACTGCGGCACTGACATGATCACTGCAATTTATGCATCTCTTTTTTATATTGCGACGCTGATTCTTGTCGGCGGGGTGGCCTTTAAGGTCAGGCAATACGCGCTGACCCCTGCCCCCCTGAAAATCGCGATGACGCCGGCGCCGACGACCACCGGCGGCGTCGTCTTTCGAATGTTCCGCGAGGTGGTGTTCTTCGAAAGCCTGTTCAAGTCGAACAAATGGATTTGGCTGTTCGGCTATATCTTTCATGCCGCGTTGGTCTTGGTGCTACTCCGGCATCTGCGATATTTCACTGAACCTGTCTGGTTCTGGGTTGGCTTGATTCAACCGTTTGGCTTGTACGCCGGTTTTGCCGCCGTTATCGGCCTGGCTGGGTTGTGGGTTCGGCGCTTCACCGTTGAGCGGGTCCGGTACATCTCCAGCCCCTCCGATCATCTAATGCTGGCCCTGTTAGTAGCCATTTTCACCAGCGGTCTGTTCATGCGGTATGTGGAACGCATCGACATCGTCGCCTTGAAAGCATTCATCCTGGGGCTGTTGTATTTTGACTGGCAACCGATGCCGGCCGACCCGGTATTGATGGTCCACCTAGGGCTGGTCATCACCTTGATGATCATCTTCCCGCTGTCGAAGCTCCTGCACGCGCCCGGCGTCTTCTTCAGCCCGACCCGCAACCAGGTCGACAACCCGCGTGAACAACGCCATCAGGCGCCGTGGGCGGCAAAAATGTATCCGCGCGCCAGTAGCGGCGAATAAGAGAGGGCACCGATGGCCATTTTTGACGTTCCCACTCTTAAGGATTTCCTCGATATTCCGAAAATCCAGGAAGGCGCCATGGCCCACAGTAAGCCCTTCGTCGCCTCCCCGGAACACCAGCAAAAACTAGGTTTCCCCGGCGAATTGGTCGACGGTTGGGAAGACAAGGCGATCGCAAAATTCGGCGACCTGCTGGGCCGGTACCGCAGCCTGCAGGTGTATATGGATTCCTGCGTCAAATGCGGCGCCTGCACCGACAAATGCCACTACTTCCTCGGCACCGGCGACCCCAAAAACATGCCGGTGGCGCGCCAGGATCTGATGCGCCAAGTCTATCGGCGCTATTTCACCTTTGCCGGTAAATGGTTTCCGTGGCTGGTCGGCGCCAAGGACATGACCAAAAAAGTCCTCGACGACTGGTATTCCTATTTCCACCAATGTTCGCAATGCCGCCGCTGTGCCGTCTATTGCCCCTATGGCATCGACACGGCGGAAATCTCCATGGCCGCGCGGGAAATCATGGACAGCGTCGGCCAGGGCCAGAAGTACTGCAACGAAATCATCGGCAAGGTGCATGAGAAGAGCAACAATCTGGGCCTTCCCGCCAAGGCCCTGAAAGCGACCCTGGAAGACCTCGAAGAAGACATTGAGGATGAAACCGGGATTAAAGTGAGGCTGCCGCTGGACGTCGAAGGCGCCGATATTCTGTTGGTCACGCCGAGCGCCGATTTCGTCGCCGAGCCCCACGTTGACGGCCTGATCGGGTATGCCAAGGTGTTTCATCAGGCCGGCGCCAGCTGGACGATAAGCTCCTACGCGTCGGAGGCCGCCAATTTCGCGATGTTCATCGGTTCCTACGAACAGATGCACGATATCGCCGAGCGTATCCGCAAGGCGGCTCAGGATTTAGGCGTCAAACGTATTGTCGTCGGTGAATGCGGCCACGCCTGGCGGGTTGCCTACAATTTCTGGAACACGCTGGCCGGTCCCTTTGATTTCCTCGATCCCAACTATCCGGTGCCGATGCACATCTGCGAATACACCCACGACCTGATCGAGGAAGGCAAACTGAAATTCGACAAGTCCGCCAACGATCACATGACGCTGACCTACCATGATTCATGCAACGTCGCGCGCGCTTCGCGGATGGGCGACAAACCCGGTGGACAATTCGAGTTCCCCCGCGACATCATCAAGGCGGTCTGCAACAACTACGTCGACATGGCCGCCGACACCATCCGCGAAAGCACCTATTGCTGCGGCGGCGGCGGCGGGCTGCTGACCGACGACCTGATGGAATTACGGGTCAAGGGCGCCCTGCCCCGCATGCAGGCCTTGAAACAAGTCACCGAAAACAACGGCGTCACCCACATGGCGGCGATTTGCGCGATCTGCAAGAGCCAGTTCGCCAAGGTGATGCCCTATTACGGATTCGAGATGGACGGCATTGTCAGCATCCATCAACTGGTCTCCAACGCCCTTATTATGGACGGCCAGAATACAGGCGAGGACCCCGAAGAGGACCCCGCCCCCGAAAAGGAAACCGACAAGGATCCCAAAACCCCTGAAATTTCCGCGGCCGAAGGACCCTAGCCCCATGTCCACCACAACCACCCCGACCCAAATCACCAACCGGCGCTACAAAGACGGCGACAAAACGCATCGGCCCTGGCAGGAAGAAATCTTCGATGCCGATCACAGCCACAAATGCCCGACCTATGTCCACCGCACGCCGCCGTGTCAGGGCAGTTGCCCGTCCGGCCATGATATCCGCGGCTGGCTTCAGATCGCGCGCGGTATCGACAAGCCGCCCGTCGAAGGCATGACGTGGCAGGAATACGCCTTCCAGCGCATGGCCGAGGCCAACCCGTTCCCGGCGACCATGGGCCGCGTCTGCCCGGCGCCGTGCGAGGACGGCTGCAACCGTAACGAGGTCGATGATTTCGTCGGCATCAACGCGGTCGAACAATATGTCGGGGACTGGGCCATCGAAAAAAATATCGCCCTGCCCACACCGGTTGCTGACACCGGCAAAAAAGTCGCCATCATCGGCGGCGGTCCGGCGGGGCTGTCGGCAGCTTTTCACCTCCGCCGCCGCGGGCACGCCATCACCATTTTTGAATCCCATGACCAACTCGGCGGCATGATGCGCTTCGGCATTCCCAGCTACCGCACGCCACGGGACATGGTCGACGCCGAAATCAAACGCATCCTGGACTTAGGCGTAGAGGTCAGGACCGGCACCCGCGTCGGCACCGATGTCTCCTTAAAACAGATTGAAGCGGACTTCGACGCCGTCTTTTGGGCCATCGGCGCACAGACCGGGCGCCCCCTGCCCGTTCCCGGCGCCGACGCCCCCAACTGCCTGACCGGCGTCGATTTCCTGGAGGCTTTCAATAAAGGCCGCCTTCAACACACCACGAAAAAGATCGTCGTCGTCGGCGGCGGAGATACCTCCATCGACGTCGCCTCGGTGGCCCGCCGCATCGGCCATATTGAAACCGCACACGAAAACGACCGCCCCGAATACGCCGTCCTCGGCCACACCGCCCACGATGTCGCCGGCACAATGCGGCGCCAGGGCGTCGAGGTGGTCCTGACGTCACTGTTCCCGATCATTGAGATGACCGCGTCTGAACGCGAACGCGAAGACGCCAAGCGCGAAGGCGTCGTTCTCAGAGGCGGCGTGATGCCCCTGGAAGTGGTCCTGGATTCCGACGGCCGCGCCACGGCGCTTAAGATGTGCGAATGCGACATGAACGGCAACAAGCCGGTGCCCAGGGACGGCACCGAGTTCGAGATCGAATGTGACATGATCGTATCGGCCATCGGTCAGATGGGTGACATGGAAGGCCTTGAAGCGCTGGATAACGGCAACGGATTCATCGGCACCGATCCCTTGTACCAGGTGACGGGTCAGAAAAAACACTTCGCCGGCGGCGATATTATCCGCCCGCATCTTCTGACCACCGCCATCGGCCATGGATCAATCGCCGCGCAAAGCATCCATCATTCCCTTTCCGGCAATCCCTTGGAAAAACGGCCGAAGGTCGATGTCTTCCACTTCAATTTGCTGGCCGAATTGAGCCAGCGGACGTTGACGCCGGCGGAATTCGATCACCATCCGACCCGCGGCACGGCATTAGGAGATTTCGCCGTCCACAATTACGAGGACCGCTCGGACACCCAGATCATTCCTCACGACGACCTGTTCCTGGGTCATTTCGGCTATGACGAACGCGGCAAACGCAAAGAGATACACATCTCCGCCGAAGCAGTACTCGGCAACTTCGACGAGCGCATCGAAAACCTGACCGAAGAACAGGCCATCCACGAGGGCGAGCGGTGCATGAGCTGCGGCATGTGTTTCGAATGCGATAATTGCATCGTCTTTTGCCCCCAGGATGCGATCTTCCGGGTCAAAAAGGACAGTCACGCCATCGGTCGCTACGTCGATACCGATTACACCAAGTGCATCGGCTGTCATATCTGCGAAGACGTCTGCCCATCCGGGTATATCCAGATGGGGCTTGGCGAATAGTCGAGGGAATGGACGGAGCGTGTAAGGAAACAAAGACATGACCGACACCAAACTGAATTATCGCCGCTACGAGGATGGAGACCACGCCCCTCGCCCGTGGCAGGAAGAAATCTTCTACGGCGATGAAAGCCACAAGTGCCCGACCTATGTCCACCGGACGCCGCCCTGTCAGGCCAGTTGCCCGTCCGGCCATGACGTTCGCGGCTGGTTGAGCATTACCCGCGGTATCGACAAACCTGTCGGCGAAGACACGCCATGGCAGGAATACGCGTTCGAGCGCATGGTGTCTTCCAATCCATTTCCGTCGATCATGGGCCGGGTTTGTCCGGCGCCGTGCCAGGACGGCTGTAACCGTAACGAGGTCGAGGAATTTGTCGGCATCAACGCCGTCGAGCAATACGTCGGCGACTGGGCCTTGGAAAATAAGATGGGTCTGGCCAAGCCCGGCAAGGATACCGGCAAGAAGGTCGCCATCATCGGCGGCGGTTGCGCCGGTCTGGCGGCGGCTTATTTCCTTCGCCTCAAGGGTCACGCCTGTACCATTTTCGAGGAATACAAAGCCCTCGGCGGCATGATGGTGTTCGGCATTCCCGGCTACCGCACGCCGCGCGACATTCTCGAAGGGGAAGTCCAAAGAATTCTGGATATGGGTGTCGAGGTCAAGCTCGACACCCGGGTCGGAACCGACGTCAAGGTCGAGGACCTGGAAAAAGAATACGACTCCATTTTCTGGGCGATCGGCGCACAGACCGGCAAGCCGTTGCCGATCCCCGGTGCCGAGGCACCCAACTGCGTTGACGGCATGTCGTTCCTGCGCGCCTTCAATGAGGACAGGCTCCAGCATCTGGACGGCCGCGTTCTGGTCGTCGGCGCCGGCGATACCGCCATGGATGTCGCCGCCGTCGCCCGACGTATCGGCCATATCGTCACGGAGAACGAAAAAGACCGACCCGATAACGTCATCCTCGGCCATACAGTGCATGACGTCGCCGAAGCCGCCCGGCGTCAGGGCGCCGAGGTGTGGGTTGTGTACCGCCGCCCCATCGACAAGGCGCCCGCGACCAAACACGAGCTCGATTCCTGTATTATGGAAGGCGTTGAAATTCACGAAAGCTTGGTCCCGCTGGAAGTCATCCGCAACGACGACGGTCGCGCCACGGCATTGCGTGTGGCCCCGGTGGACTGGTCCGGAGGCGAGATGAAAGTCGAGGAAGACAAAGCCTTCGACATCGAATGTTCCTTGATTGTCGGCGCCACCGGACAGGCCGGCGATTTCACCGGAATCGAGGATTTTGATAACGGCTGGGGCCTGATGGATGCCGACGCCGTTTACCAAGTACCTAATAAAAAAGGACATTTTGTCGGCGGCGATGTCATCAAGCCGCATCTTCTGACCACCGCCATCGGCCAGGCCTCGATCGCCGTCGATGGAATCGACCGTTATCTGCAAGGAGAGAACCCGAAGAGCCGACCCAAGGTCGACGTGCATCACTTCAGCCTGTTGAACGAACTGCGCGTCCAAGACCTGGAGCCGGAAACCTACGACCATGTCCCGACCATGCAAACCGATAGCTCCAAGTTCGCGATCCACAACTACGAAGATCGCTCCGCAGTCGAGATCGTCTCCCATGATAAATTATTCCTCGGCCACTTCGGCTACACGCCCATGCACCGGCGCAAGGAAGCGAAGATTTCATCCAAGGAAGTGCTCGGCAATTTCAACGAACGTTTTTCCTCGCTGTCGGAACAGGACGCCATCGATGAGGCCGAACGCTGCATGAGCTGCGGCATGTGCTTCGAGTGCGACAACTGCGTCATCTATTGCCCGCAAGACGCCATTTTCCGGGTCAAGAAGGACCAAAAAGCCATGGGGCGCTACGTCGATACCGATTACACCAAGTGCATCGGCTGCCACATCTGCGAGGATGTCTGCCCGGCCGGTTACATCGATATGGGATTGGGGGAATAAGATTCTGATGGGTTGGGTGAAATTCATCACGGGTTTGGTTCTGGTGGTGCTGCTAAGCGGTACCGATGTCGGCTCGGCGTGTGCCCAGGAAAGCCGTGTGCCCGTTCCCAAACCACCCAAGGGCAAGGGTGAGCAATGCGTCCGCGAAACGTCCTTCATGCGCGCCAATCACATGAACCTGTTGCTGCATCAGCGCGACGAAACCGTGCAGAAAGGCATCCGCACCAAGAAATACAGCCTCAGGGAATGCATCGCGTGTCATGCCGTAAACGGCAAAGACGGACAGCCGGTGAGCTACGAAGACCCGAAAAATTTCTGCCGTTCATGCCATGAATATGTGGCGGTGAAGCTGGACTGTTTCGAATGCCATGCCTCGAAACCGCCCAGCAAAAAGGCCGCCGCCGCCAACAGTGAAAACGGATATCGTGCTAGCGGAGTTCTGCCGCAATGAGCAGCAAACACAATCAACTGAGCGACGATAACGCCCACAGCGCCCGCCGCCGCTTCCTCGGTCAAGTCGGGGTCCTCGCCGCCGGCATCAGCCTCGCCCCCGGTGTCACCCTCAACGGCATCGCCGAGGCGCGCGAGGCGGACCAACCGGCATCCGACAAGGTGCGCTGGGGCCTGTTGGTGGACGCCACCCGCTGCGCCGAGGGCTGCGACGCCTGCGTCAGGGCGTGTGCCGATGAAAACGGCCTGAGCGGCCATGGCCGCCCGGAAACAGACGCCCAATGGATCCGCAAGGTCACCCTGCGTGACCCCAAGACCAAAGCCACCCAATCGCTGCCGGTGATGTGCCAGCATTGCGCCGAGCCGCCCTGTGTCGATGTCTGCCCGACCGGGGCTTCGTTCAAACGCGCCGACGGCATCGTTCTGGTCGACAAGCATACCTGCATCGGTTGCCGCTATTGCATGATGGCGTGCCCCTACAAGGCCCGTTCGTTCGTGCATGAGACCCTGACCGACCAGAAACCCCATACGCCACGGGGCAAGGGCACGGTGGAAAGCTGCACCTTCTGCGTCCACCGCATCGATGCCGGCGGCCAACCGGCGTGTGTCGAGGCCTGTTCCAAGACCGCTACCGGGGCGATGATCTTCGGCAATCTTAACGACGCCAATAGCACCCTTTCCAAGGCCTTGGCCGACCATCCGTCAAGCCGCATCCGCGCTGACCTGGGCACCGACCCCGGCGTGCGCTACCGGGGGCTTTAGGCCATGAGCGAAACCATCTATTCAGAATCGAAGCCCTGCCCGGCGTTGTTTTACGGGGCGCTCGCCGTCATCGGCGCCGTCGCCGGAATCGGCCTGCTGTCGGCCTGGTACATGGAACACAACGGCCACTACGTCACCGGCATGACCAACCAGATCGTTTGGGGCATGCCCCACGTGTTTGCCGTGTTTTTGATCGTTGCGGCCTCGGGCGCGTTAAACGTCGCGTCGATTAGTTCGGTCTTCGGACGCACCGTCTATAAACCGCTGGCCAGGCTTTCCGGCCTGTTGGCCATCGCCCTGCTGATCGGCGGCTTGATGGTTCTGTTGTTGGACCTGGGCCGTCCCGACCGGCTAATCATCGCCGCCACCTATTACAATTTCAAATCCATCTTCGCCTGGAACATGTTCCTCTACGCCGGTTTCCTGGGCCTTGCCGCCCTCTATATCTGGACCCTGATGGACCGGAGTATGAAATGTTTCAGTTCCGTCGCCGGGATGGCGATGTTCATCTGGCGATTGAGCCTGACCACCGGCACCGGTCTGATTTTCGGCTTCCTGGTCGCACGACAGGCCTATGACGCGGCCCTGATGGCGCCGTTGTTCATCGCCATGTCGTTCGTGTTCGGCCTCGCCGTCTTTGTCCTGGTGACCATTGCCGCAACCTGGGCCGATGGCCGGCCGTTGGGCGATTACCTGATCCGGCGCTTAGGCAATCTGTTGGTCATCTTCATCGCCGCCAACCTGTATTTCGTCACCGTCTATCATCTGACCAACCTCTACGCCGCCGAACATGCCGGGGTTGAGGCGTTCATCTTGACGTCCGGCAGTGTCTACACCTGGTTGTTCTGGTTGGTCCAAATCGGCATCGGTGGCTTGCTGCCGCTGGCGCTGCTGGCCGCCTTTCGCAAGACAATGTGCAAATTCAAGATATCGCTGGCATCGGTGCTGATCATCATCGGCGGTATGGCGCAGGTCTATGTGATCATCATCGGCGGACAGGCCTATCCCCTGGTGCTGTTTCCGGGGATGGAGGTGCAAAGCAGCTTCTTCGACGGCGTCATCAACCCCTATACGCCGAGCCTGCCGGAAATCGGCCTCGGCCTCGGCGGCGTTGCAGTCACCGTGCTAATGGTGATTATCGGCATCAAGGTATTGCGTTTCCTGCCCGTCAGCCTTGCGGATCAGGACATCGACCCTCTTTATAAGGCCGCCGCCACCGAATAAATGGAACCCCAATGACCGAAGAACATCCCTTCGCTCAATACGTTCGCATCATCGGCCGCGGCCCGAACCTGTCGCGGCCGCTGACCGAAGATGAAATGTATGCCGCCGCCGGCATGATCCTCAACGACGAGGTCGAAGACCTGCAATTGGGCGCGTTCCTGTGCATCCTTCGGCTCCGCACCGAAGTCCCTGAAGAAGGGTTCGGCTTCGTCCGCGCCGTCCGGGATACCCTGGAATTGCCGACGGAGCGACCCGACGTGGACCTCGACTGGCCGACCTATTCGGGCAAAAAGCGTCAATTGCCGTGGTTTCTGCTGTCGGCCCTGCTGATGGCCCAGAACGGCATTAAAGTCTGCATGCAGGGCACCGAAGGCCACACCCCTGGGCGGCTGTATTCCAGCGAGGCATTGAAATTCCTTGGCGTTCCCGAGGCCGGCTCGATGTCACAAGCCGCCGATCATATTCGCGCCTCCAACTTCGCTTACCTTCCGTTGCGCGTCATGAGCCCTAAATTGCAGCACATCATCGAGCTTAAATCCATTATCGGGGTGCGCTCACCGGTTAACACCTTCGCCCGGATGATTAACCCGTTTTCGGCGCCCTATGAGATGCACACGGTGTTCCACCCCAATTACCGCGACATCCACCGCGAAACCGCCCTATTGTTGGGCCAACCCCACATGGCCGTGTTCAAGGGAGAAGGCGGCGAAGCCGAACGCCGCCCGCAAAAGCCGGTATTGGTACAAAGCATCAGCTACGGAAAATTGATCGAAGAAGAATGGCCGCCGATGCTGGCCGATAGCACCGCCGAAAAAGACGAAGCCCTGGACTTGGGCCGGCTCAAGGCGGTGTGGAGCGGCACCGTCGTAGACGAATACGCCACCGCCGCCGTCACCGGCACCATCGCCATCGCGCTCCGGCTCATGGGCCGGGCCACAAGTATCGAAGACGCTCAAGGGGCCGCCCTTGAAATGTGGGAAGCCCGCAACCGGAATAATCCGGGGATCGCTGCTTAAAGGCCGATTATGAAAAGCCTCTTTCTCTCAGCCCTGCACAAGTCGTCCGGCAAGACGACGGTCGCCCTCGGGCTGGCGGCGGCGCTGAAGGCTCGGGGCACTTTGGTGCAACCATTCAAGAAGGGGCCGGATTATATCGACCCCATGTGGCTGGGCCGGGCCGCCGGGCGGGATTGCCGGAACCTGGATTTCCACACCATGAGCCCGGATGAGATTGTGGCCACCTTCGCTGCCCAGGCGAAGGGCGCCGATCTGGCCTTGATCGAAGGCAACAAGGGACTGTATGACGGCCTCAACGTCGATGGCCGGGACAGCAACGCGGCCCTGGCTGACCTTTTGGGCGCGCCTATTGTGTTGGTTATCGATAGCCGCGGCATGACCCGGGGCATCGCGCCCGTGCTGCTGGGCTATCAGTCGTTCGGGCCGGAACTTAACATCGCCGGGCTTATTCTTAATCAGGTCGGCGGCGTGCGCCATGAAGGAAAACTTCGGGCAGCGGTGGAACACTACACCGATATTCCCGTCCTCGGCGCCATCGGGCGTCATGCGGAAATGAAAATCACCGAACGCCATCTGGGCCTGGTCCCGACCAATGAAGCGGGTGAGGCCGACACAATGATCGCCACCATCGCCCGCATCGTTACCGAGGGCGTCGATTTGGACCGCGTTTTGACCGCCGCCGGCCCGGCCCCTGTTGCGGACACTGTAGCAATCGCCTCAAGGAAATCTAAAAAGAGCGATCTGCGCATCGCCATCGCCCGCGACGCCGCCTTCGGATTCTATTACCCGGACGACCTGGAGGCGCTGGAGAGGGCCGGCGCCGAGCTTGTCCCCTTCGATGCCCTTGCCGACGGCCGCCTTCCCGATGCCGACGGGGTGTTTTTCGGTGGCGGCTTTCCGGAAACCCAGGCGCAGGCATTGACCGACAACGTCAGCCTACGCAACGACATCAAAGCGGCGCTGGACGCCGGCATGCCTGCCTATGCGGAATGCGGTGGGTTGATGTATCTGGCCCGGAGCCTGACTTGGCAAGGCCAATGCTTCGACATGGTCGGCGTCATTCCCGGCGACGTGGTTCTGCATGACCGTCCCGTCGGGCGGGGCTACGTGGTGTTGGGCGAAACCTCCGCCGCCCCGTGGCCGCTCCCTGGTGGTATTAACGCGGACCTGCCGGCACATGAGTTCCATTATGCATCACTGGAAAATCTGCCCGCCGACACCACCTTCGCCTATGAGATCAAACGCGGGCACGGCATCGACGGGCATAATGACGGAATTGTGATGGGCAACCTATTGGCCGCCTTCACCCATCAACGTAATGTCAGTAGGAATCCTTGGGCGGAACGGTTCGCCGCTTTTGTTCGGGGCAAAAAGAATATTAGAAACATCAAGGTATCGGCATAGGCGCGGAGTATTCGACAAGACCAATGCCGACGCGATAAACTAACTGACAAGCATGAATGAGGAGGATCGACCCGTGACCTTTCGATTTGCCATCAATATTTTCATTCTCGCCCTCGGCCTCGGCCTCGGCGGCGTCCCCGGCCCGGCCAGCGCCGATAAACATCAGCTCCCTTATGTCGAGGCCAACGAAGAAGGATTGCACGTTCAGCCCTGGTTCAAGTCGTCGTTCCTTGATCTGGCCGAAGACGCGAGGGAAGCCGCCGCCGAAGGCAAACAGCTGGTGCTCTTTTGGGAACAAAAAGGCTGCCCCTATTGCCGCGAGATGCACCGGGTCAACCTGCGCATCCCTGAAATCGTCGATTACATCCGCAAAAACTTCGTCGTCGTCCAGATGAACCTGTGGGGCGATAAGGAGGTCACCGATTTCGACGGCCAGGTGACCACGGAAAAGAAGCTGGCCAGGAAATACCGCGTCCAGTTCACGCCAACGCTGCAGTTTTTTCCGGCGAAGCTGGATATAGCCTCAAAAAAGCCCGGTCACGATATCGAGGTCTGGCGCCTGACGGGCTATTGGAAGCCCTTCCACTTCAAGAATTCCTTCGTCTACGCCCGCGACAAAGGCTACGAAACCGAACCCAATTTCCAGCGTTGGTTACAGGAACTGGGGAGGAAAATGCAGGCCGAAGGCAAGGAAGTGAAGCTCTGGTAGCAGCCTAGCAGGCTGCTGGAAAAGTGGATTTGCGGCAACAATCCTTCGACTCGCCGGCTTGCGCGCGCGGCTCGGGATGAGGAATTACAATAGCTTATACCTCACCCCGAGGAGGACCGGAGGTCCGTCTCGAAGGCTCACTCAACCAAATCATGGGTTTTTCAGCAG
>JAQBYB010000029.1 GCA_027624235.1 Pseudomonadota bacterium
CACCGATGGCACCTGCGGATTGCTGTCGGGCTTTATCGCCCGCGCCGAGCAGGAGCCTAAAACCTGGACCCGCCATGATCCGCCCGCCCGTCCAACGGTTAAACCCATTCAGGCTATTTTGGACAATTCTGTCGCCCGTTGGCCGGACCGGCCATGCCTTGATTTTATGGGACGGGTCAGCACCTACGCCGAAATCGGCAATAAGGTGAACCGGGCGGCCAAGGGTTTTCAGAATTTGGGGGTTCGGAAAGGCGATCGAGTCGGGCTCTGCCTGCCCAACTGCCCATACTATGTGATCGCCTATTTCGCCGCGATGAAGGTCGGGGCAACGGTCGTCAACTTTAACCCGCTCTATACCGAAAACGAAATTCGCGACCAGATTACCGATAGCGGCACCACCGTCATGGTGACGATTGATTTAAAATCGATTTTTCCAAAGGTAGAGGCGGCCCTGAAAAGCACCGCGCTCCGTTCGATTGTCGTTTGTTCGCTTGGCGACGCCTTGCCCCCGGTCAAGGAACTGTTGTTCAACGCCTTCAAACGGGACGAAATCGCGAAAATCTCTGAAGATCTTCGGATCCGTCTCTTCAGCAAACTGGTCTCTCAGGGTGACAATCCAGATCCGGTCGAGATTGACCCGAAAACCGACATCGCCGTGTTGCAATATACCGGCGGCACCACGGGAACGCCGAAAGGCGCCATGCTGACCCACGTCAACATCTCGGCCAACACCGAACAGGTGCGGCTGTGGATGGGCGACGCCGACCCGGACGGCGAACGCTTCCTGTGCGTCCTTCCCTTTTTCCATGTATTCGCCATGACCGCCGCCATGAACTTAGGGCTCGCAATGGGAGCGGAACTTATTCTGTTGCCGCGTTTCGAGCTTGAAGACGTGCTTAAAACCATCGACGCCAGGCACCCCACCATATTTCCGGCGGTACCAACCATTTTTAACGCCATCTCGGTTTTTGATGAACTGGACCGGTATGACCTTTCCTCCATCCGCTATTGTATTTCCGGCGGCGCACCGCTGCCGTCGGCCGTTAAGGCCAGCTTCGAGAAATTGACCGGTTGTGTGGTCGTCGAAGGGTATGGGCTGTCCGAGGCATCGCCGGTGGTTGCCTGCAATCCGGCCGATGCTGAAAACAAACCCGATTCCATCGGCCTGCCGCTGCCCTGGACAGAGGTGGAAATCCGGGACATCGACAATTCAGGTGTTTCGGTGGCGACGGGGGAACGAGGCGAGCTTGCCGTCAGAGGCCCGCAGGTGATGGCCGGGTATTGGAACAACCCGTTGGCAACGTCCGAAACGATGCGTGACGGCTGGTTGATGACCGGCGATGTCGGGCACGTCGACGAAGACGGCTATCTATTCCTGACGGACCGCCTAAAAGACGTGATTTTCTGTTCCGGCTTTAAGGTGTATCCACGGCTCATCGAGGACGCCCTTTACCTTCATCCCCAAGTCGATGAGGTCATCGTCATCGGCATTCCCGACGAATACCGGGGCGAAAAACCCAAGGCATTCGTCAAATTGAAAAACGGCGCGCACGTCAGCGAAGATGAACTTCTCGATTTCGCCGCAAAAAATCTAAACCCCATCGAACGCCCGGCGGAAGTCGAGTTTCGCGACGAATTGCCGAAAACCATGATCGGCAAACTTTCGAAAAAAGAACTGGTTTCCGAACATCGCCAACAGAATGAGGAACTAACACCATGAAACCCGTTGTCATCGCCGGGTATGTCCGGTCACCCTTCACCCCCGCCTTCAAGGGGGAACTGTCGCGGGTTCGCCCCGATGAGATGGCGGCCCAGGTGGTTAAGGGGTTGTTGCAACGCACCGGGGTCGATCCTGAAAAGATTGAAGACCTGATTGTCGGGTGCGCCTTTCCGGAGGGCGAGCAGGGCTTCAACATCGCCCGCCTGATCGGCTTCCTGGCCGGCCTGCCGCTCAGCGTCGCCGGGGTCACCGTGAACCGGTTCTGTGGGTCGTCCATGCAGGCCATCCACATGGCCGCCGGCGCCATGCAGATGGATGCCGGCGACGCCTTTATCTGCGCCGGCGTCGAGTCGATGTCGCGAATTCCGATGACCGGCTTCAACCCGATGCCGCATCCCGGACTCTACGCGCGCTACCCGCAGGCCTATATGGGCATGGGCGAAACGGCGGAAAACGTCGCGGTCAAATACACCATCAGCCGTGAGGAACAGGATGGCTTCGCCGTCAAAAGCCACGCCAAGGCGGCCGCGGCCCGATCATCGGGCCGGTTGCTGGAGGAAATCGTTACCGTTCAGGGAAAAGGCGGAGACGTCACGACGGACGGCTGTATCCGTGAAGAAACGACGTCAGACACCTTGGCCGGACTTAAGCCGGCTTTTTCTGAGTCCGGCACGGTCACCGCCGGAACGTCGTCACCGTTAACCGATGGCGCGTCGGCGGTTTTGGTAACCACCGAGGACTTCGCCGACAAAAATGGGATTACCCCTCTGGCCCGGATCAAATCCATCGCCGTTTCCGGTTGCCTGCCAGAAATCATGGGCATCGGCCCGGTCGGGTCTTCCAAAAAGGCGCTCGAGCGGGCCGGCATTACGGTCGCCGACCTCGACGTCATCGAACTCAACGAGGCGTTTGCGAGCCAGTCTCTGGCTTCGATCCGTGATCTCGGGCTGGACGCCTCGAAAATCAATATCGACGGCGGCGCCCTGGCTATCGGCCATGCTCTTGGCGCCACCGGGGCGCGCATCACCGGCAAGGCGGCGCAGATTCTAAAACGTGACGGTGGCCGTTATGCCTTGGCGACGCAATGCATCGGCGGCGGCCAGGGCATCGCCACCGTCCTGGAGTCCATTTAAATGAGTCCTATCGAAAAAGTCTGCGTTATCGGCGCCGGGGTCATGGGCGCCGGCATCGCCGCCCAGGCCGCCAATGCGGGCGCCGACGTGGTGTTGCTGGATGTCGTGCCGGACGCGGCAAAGGGCGCCATCGAAAAGATGAAGAAGGCGCAACCCGCTGCCTTCATGCACCCCACCGTCGCCGGAAGGGTAACGCCGGGCTGTACCGTCAGCGACCTTGCGCTGATCGAAGATTGTGACTGGATCATCGAGGCCATTATCGAAAGACCGGACATCAAGCAGGCCCTGTACCGTTCCTTGGCGCCGCACCTGAAGACCGGCGCCATCGTCAGTTCTAACACCTCGACCCTGCCGCTGCGGGTGTTGACGGAAGGCATGGACGACGACCTGAAAAAACGGTTTCTGATTACCCATTTTTTCAATCCGCCGCGCTATATGCGGCTGTTCGAAATCGTCGCCGGCCCCGACACGGACCCCGACATCGAATCCCGCGTCCGTGATTTCGTTGACACGCGGATGGGTAAAAGCGTCGTCACCGCCAAGGACACGCCCGGCTTTATCGCCAACCGAATCGGCACCTTTTGGCTGCAGGCGGCGGTCACCGAAGCCTTCCGCCAGAACATCGGCGTCGAGGAAGCCGATGCCGTGCTTGGCCGGCCCGCCGGGATTCCCGGAACCGGTATTTTCGGGCTTCTCGATCTGGTCGGCCTCGACCTGATGCCGCATATCTTGGCGAGCTTCGAGACGGCGCTTAGCCCCGACGATGCCTTTCACGACTTGGGCAAAGCGCCGGACCTTCTCAGCCGGATGATCGAAGATGGCTATACCGGTCGCAAGGGCAAGGGCGGCTTTTACCGTCTCAACACCGAAGGCGGAGAAAAAATAAAAGAGGTCATTAACCTGCAAACCGGCGAATACGCCCCGGCCCGGCGGCCAAAACCGGCGGCGGCATCTGTCGCCCGCAAAGGCGGTCTCAGGGCAACGCTTGAACACGACAGCGCCGAGGGCCGCTATGCCCGTTCCGTGCTGGTGCCGACGCTCGCCTACGCCGCCTCGCTGGTGCCGGAAATCGCCGATGATCCCGAGTCCGTCGATCGCGCCATGCGGCTTGGATACAACTGGAAAACCGGGCCGTTTGAGCTGATCGACAAACTCGGCCCGGCCTGGCTGGCGGCGGCGATGACCGAACAAGGCCTGCGCGTTCCGCCTCTTCTTGAAGCGGTCGGGGAAAATTCGTTTTATCGGGTTCGGGACGGGCGCTTACAGCAGTTCACCGGGGCTACTTACGAAAATGTCCAGCGTCCGAACGGGGTGCTGCTGCTGCAAGACGTCAAACGCGCCGGCCCGCCGATCGCCCGCAATTTATCGGCCAGCCTGTGGGATATCGGTGACGGCGTCGCCTGTCTGGAATTCACCTCGAAGATGAATTCCCTGAACCCGTTCATTCTGTGGATGATGGATAAAGCGGTCAGGGAATTACCCGGCCGCGGATTCAAGGCCCTGGTCATTCATAATGACGCCAGCAATTTCTCCGTCGGCGCCAACATTGCGATGTTGCTGTACGGCGCCAAGTTACACCTGTGGCCATTCGTTCGCTGGGTGCTGAAACGGGGTCAGGAAACCTTTGCCCGATTAAAGTACGCGCCTTTTCCCGTCGTCGGCGCGCCGTCGGGCATGGCGCTGGGCGGCGGCTGCGAAGTGCTGCTGCACTGCGACGCCATCGAGGCGCACGCGGAAACCTATATCGGCCTGGTCGAAGCCGGCGTCGGTATCGTTCCCGGCTGGGGCGGCTGCAAGGAACTGTTGGGCCGCTGGTCAGTCCACAAGGACCGCCCCGGCGGCCCGATGCCGCCGGTGATGAAGGCGTTTGAGCCGATCGCCATGGCCCAGGTCTCCAAGTCGGCGATGGAAGCCAGGGATTTTCTGTTCCTGCGCCCCGATGACACCGTTGTCATGAACCATGACCGGGTGCTGGCGTCGGCCAAGGCACGCGCCCTTACCTTGGCCGAAGACTATACGCCGCCGGAACCCTACGAATTGCATCTACCGGGGCCGACGGGTCAGACCGCGCTCGACCTCGGCGTGCGGGATTTCATCAATAAGGGCGTCGCCTCGCCCCATGACGGCGCCATCGCCCACCAACTGGCTTTCGTGCTGAGCGGCGGCGACACCGATGCCCTGGATACGGTTTCCGAAGTCCAACTGTTACGGCTTGAGCGAGACGCTAACCTCATACTCGCCCGCACGCCAAAGACCAAGGCCCGGGTCGAACATATGCTGACAAAGGGTAAACCGCTCAGAAACTGAGCAGGAGACGAACCATGACGACATTGACAATGATTGCGTTGCTCCTCGCCGCCGGACTGATCGCCCTTTTTGTGATTCCGGTCATCAGACGCCCGTTGATTTCGGCCCCGGTGATGAAAATTGTCGGACGCGCCCTGCCGACGATGGGAGAAACCGAACGGATCGCGCTCGAAGCCGGAACCGTGTGGTGGGACGGCGAGCTGTTTTCCGGAAACCCGGACTGGCGCAAGCTGCTCGATTTCGAGATCAAGCCGTTGACCGATGAAGAACAGGCCTTCCTCGACGGCCCGGTCGAGAAACTTTGTCACATGCTCGACGACTGGCAGGTCAACCAGGACCGCGATCTGCCGCCGGATGTCTGGACCTTCATCAAGGACAACGGCTTCTTCGGCATTATCATTCCAAAAGATTTCGGCGGCCTGGGGTATTCCGCCCACGCCCATTCGGCGGTCGTCGTCAAGCTGTCGAGCCGCAGCGTCACTGCCGCCGTCACCGTCATGGTGCCCAATTCGTTGGGGCCTGGCGAATTGTTGCTGCATTACGGCACCGACGCACAGAAGAATCACTATCTGCCCCGTCTGGCCCGTGGCGAAGACATCCCGTGCTTCGCCCTGACCGAACCGGGCGCCGGCAGCGATGCCGCCAATGGCCAGAGCCAAGGCATTGTGTGCAAGGGAATGTGGGACGGCAAAGAGATCACCGGTATCCGCCTGACCTTCAATAAGCGCTATATTACGCTGGCGCCGGTGGCCACCGTGGTCGGCCTCGCGTTTAAGCTGTTCGACCCGGACCATCTGTTGGGCGGGGAAGAAGACATCGGCATCACCTGCGCCCTGATCCCCCGCGACACGCCGGGCATGGGGATCGGCAACCGGCACGACCCGATGGGGGTGCCGTTCCAGAACGGACCCGTTCGTGGCAAGGACGTCTTCGTGCCGCTGGAGTATATCATCGGCGGGCGGGAGGGCGCCGGCAACGGTTGGCGCATGCTGATGGAATCGCTGGCCGCCGGACGCAGTATATCCCTGCCCTCGCAATCCCTCGGCGCCGCCGAACTCGCCGCCCGTTCAACCAGCGCCTATGCCACCGTGCGCGAACAGTTCGGCATGCCCATCGGCAAGTTCGAAGGTGTGCGCGAACGGCTGGCGCGTATTGGCGGCCATGCTTATTTCATGAACGCCGGTCGCCGTCTGGCGATGGGCGCCGTCGATGCCGGCGAAAAACCGTCGGTGATCTCAGCCGTGGTCAAAGCCTACCTGACGGAAGGCTCCAGGCTGTGCATTAATGACGCCATGGACATCCATGCCGGAGCGGCGATCTGCCGGGGGCCTGCGAATATTTTCACCCGCCCGTATGATGCCATGCCCATCGGCATCACGGTCGAGGGCGCCAATATTCTGACCCGTTCCCTGATCATTTTCGGCCAAGGGGCAATCCGCTGTCATCCCTTCGTCCTCGACGAAATGCAGGCCATCCAGGGCGGCGACGTCCGCGCCTTCGATGCCGCCTTCTTCGGCCATATCGCGCACATCGCCAAGAATGGTGTCCGCGCCTTCGCGTTGGGTCTGACCGGCGGCGGCCTGGCATCATCTCCGCTCAGCGGGTTCGAATCCGGCTATTACAAGGATCTGACGCGGTTCTCGGCGGCTTTTGCGCTGATTTCCGATGTTGCGCTAGGCACCCTGGGCGGCGCGCTTAAACGTAAGGAGTATCTTTCCGGCCGCCTGGCGGATGCCTTCGCCTGGATGTTTTTGGCGACGGCGACGTTGAAACATTTTCACGACAACGGTCGCCCGCGAAATCAACAGGCGTTGCTCCACTGGACCTGCACCCACGCCCTGTTGGAAACCGAACGTGCGCTTCTCGGCGTTCTCGCCAACCTGCCGAACCGCTTCGCCGCCGGATTTGCAAAACTGCTGGCGTTTCCCCTCGGCGCCACGCGCCCGGCGCTGACCGACCGGCAAATCGATGCCGTGGCCGAGGCGATGACGACCGACATGGATGTTCGCGGCGCCCTGACCGCCGATATCTTCGTTCCGGGCCCGGACGATCCCGGACTGGGCGCCCTGGAACATGCCTTCCTGCGCATTCTCGCCGCCGCCCCAGCGCGGGCAAAGTTAGACCAAGCACGGCGCGACGGAAGACTGGCCAAGAACACCGTCTCCGCCATGACGCAGGCCGCCCTGGACGCGGGCATTGTGTCGAAAGAAGAAAGCGGCCTGATCGAAGAAGCGGAACGTCTGCGCGACGCCGTGATCCAAGTCAGCGATTTCGACCCGGATTCCTATAACACGTTGCGATAAGCTCCCTTCGGCGTTTCTTTTCTGGGTGTTATTGTGTTGAAGGCATCCTAAATTCGGATGTGTAAGGCAATACTTCGTTAAACCAGGGAAGAGCGGAATGATTTTCGGCGAAGTGCCAGTCGATGAAGCGGAAAACACGATCCTGGCGCACACGGTGCGGGCGCAATCCCTTACGGTCAAAAAGGGGGTCAAGCTGAGCGCCGCCGATATCAATGCGCTTAGCCAGGCCGGAATCGAAACCGTGATGGTGGCTCGGATCGAAGCCGGCGACGTGATGGAAAATGAAGTCGCCCAAACCGTCGCCTCACGCCTGGGCGGCCCAGGGGTCGATGTCATGGTTCCGGTGGCCGGCCGATGCAACCTGCACGCCCAGGTCGGCGGGGTGGTCACCATCAACGCGGCGATCATCGACGCGCTCAACGGTTCCGGCGACGGTGTGGTCACCAGCACGGTCGCGCCCTTCGAGGTCGTCGAGCCCGGCCGCGCCCTGGCAACCATCAAGGTCATCCCCTACGCAATTCCGAAGGCCCGGCTTAAAGCCTTAACCGCGCTGACCGGCCAGGAAGCCGCTATCGCCGTCCATACATTCCGCCCCCGGCGAGTCGGATTGGTGTTGACCCGGGTCGCCGGGAACCAGGAAAAGCTGCTCGATAAGGCCCATGCGGTCATTTCGGCGCGGCTGGAAACCTATGGAAGCCGGGTGGTTCATGAAGCGCGCATCGACCATGGGGCTGCGGTTCTCGCCGACGCGATCGAAGCCATGCGGACGGCGGGCGCCGACCTGATCCTTATCTTAGGCGGCGCCAGCACGTCTGATCGAAAAGACGTGGTGCCGGCGGCCATTGAACGGGCCGGCGGCACAATCGATTTGTTCGGCGTTCCGGTCGACCCCGGAAACCTGTTGGTTTCGGCCAGACTTGGGGACATAAGCGTTCTCGGACTCCCCGGCTGCGCCCGGTCCCCGCAATCGAACGGCGTCGACCTGATCCTGCCGAGAGTGTTGGCAGACCTCGACGTTTCCCCCGGTGTTCTTTTGGGGATGGGTGTCGGCGGTCTTTTGAAGGACGTGCCGGACCGGGCTCAACCCCGCGAAAGCCATCCCCCAAAAACCCCGGCGATCCCCCGTGGCGGGGTTTCCGCCTTGGTGCTGGCCGGCGGCGCCTCGAAACGAATGGGCAAGACCAACAAGTTGTTGGTTGAGGTCGATGGAACGGCGTTGGTTCGTCAGGTCGCGGCAATAGCGTTTGAGTCGGATGCCGCCGAGGTCATTGTCGTCACCGGACATGAGGCGGATCTGGTGCGTGAGGCCCTTTCAGTTTTCGACGTCCGCTTTGTTCACAACCCTTACTATCAGGAAGGACTCAGCACCTCGCTCAGGGCCGGCATCGGCGCCGTTTCCGAAGAAATTTCCGGGGCCGTCGTACTGCTTGGTGACATGCCGCGGGTGACGGCTGGAATCGTCAACGCGTTAATTAAACAATTCCATGCCGATCAAGACGGGACCATCTGTCAGCCGACGTTCGACGGTCGGCCTGGCAATCCCGTCCTCTGGCCACGCGAGTACTTTCCGGAAATGTTGGACATTTGGGGCGATAGCGGGGCACGTCAATTGATAGAGCGGTATGCGGATCGCGTATCCAAGGTCGAGGTCGGCGACGCCGGCATCCATTTTGATATCGACACGCCGGATGACCTATAAAGCTGACTAGGGTTTGGACTTTTTCGGGTATAAACACGTAAAGGTATTTCTTGGAGTGGGTTTAATGAGCGCAAGCCGGCGCATACATTTTCTTGTTTTTATTGTCTCAGTATTTGCAATGGGAGCAGCCGGACCAGCAGTTTGGGCAGCTTCGGAGAATGATTCCCACGCCCAGACGAAAGATGAAGTGAGCGTTGCCAAAGAGAGCATCGCTGGAACGGTGACGCGGATCAAATCGTCAGCTATCGCAGTTCAGAATGCCGTGCCGCGACCGCTTATGGTCGGCAGCCCTATTTATGTGGGTGATGTCATTTCCACCAGTTCGGAGGCCAGATTGGAAATCACAATGATCGACGATGCGGTAATGACGCTCGGTGCAAGCGCCATTTTCATAGTCCTCGATTACATCTATCAAGGAGATGGTGGAAATGCAGCCACCCGGCTACTCAGCGGCGCGTTACGCTCGACATCGGGGAATATCTCAAAACCGAAAGACAAACCATTCAAGCTCTATTCGGAATTCGGCACGATCGGAATTCGCGGCACCGACTTCTGGGCCGGTTACCTACACGGCGAGTTCCACGTCGGCTTGCTCTCAGGGGCCGGCGTATACGTTGAAAACGATGCCGGGAGGGTCGAAATAACGCGTATCGGTTACGGCGCCAAAATCATAAAGAGGGGCGCCGCCCCAACGCCGCCCAAACCCTGGGCTAATGATATGCTGAACATGAGCAAGGACTCGGTCTCGTTCGAATAACCCTGGTCAGTTTTGGGTGCAGGCACAGCAGTCCCAAGTCACTCACATCACCTTGTCAGTAAATAAATAACGACCAGCACGGCAACCCCGCCGGCAATCCACGCCAGGGGATGGACCGCGCCGAGGCCGGCTTTTTCCGGGGCCGCCACGGGAATGGCTTCTCCGGCGGGGCCGGTCACGGCGGCGCTGAAGGCGTTGAAAAAATCCCCGGCCATTTTTTTCGCGGTGCCCTCGATGAGCCGTCCACCCAACTGCGCCAACTTGCCACCGACATCGGCCTGGACTTCATAATGCAGGATCGTCGCCGTGCCGTCCGCTTCAAGCGATACCTTGGCGCCACCCTTGGCGAAGCCGGCGGTGCCACCCGTGCCCTCACCGGAGATGGTATAGCTTTGCGGCGGGTTGAGGTCCGAAAGCGTCACCTTGCCTTTGAACTTGGCCTTGATGGGCCCAATCTTGGCGACGATCGACGCCGTCATCTCGGTTTCTGAAATTTGGATGATTTCTTCGCAGCCGGGAATCGATTTTTTCAGGACCTCCGGATCGTTCAGGGCCGCGTAGACTTGCTCACGCGGCGCTTCGATACGAATCTTGTCATTCAATTGCATTCGTTTATTTCCGTTCTTTTTTTTAAGGTGGCGCTAAACTGAGGAGGCCGAAGCACTGCTGATACCTGAATGAATGGAGCCCTGATCCGCCTTGCGGTGACCCTGAATGATTTCCGCCAGAATGGACAGCGCAATTTCGTCCGGGGTGACAGCCTGGTTGACCCAAGTCAAGGTCAACGCTCAAAACGCCTGACAGACTCAAAGCCAGAAAGACGGATTTTAAAGGTTTAGCACAAATTGATACCGCCCCTCAGGCAGAGGGGGGCTCTTGTTTCCATCTTTCGACAAGATTGACGTCCAGATCGAAAAGATCGAGCGCACGACCGACCGTTTGATTGATGATCCCGTCAATGGTGGTCGGACGGTGATAGAACGCCGGCACCGGTGGCATAACGATAACGCCATTGAGGGTCGCCTGTTCCATAATCTTGATGTGGCCGAGATGAAGCGGCGTTTCGCGAAGCAAGGCAACGACTTTACGGCGCTCTTTCAAACACACGTCCGCGGCCCGTACAATCAGGTTATCGTCATAACAATTGGCAATGCCGCTGAGCGTTTTGACCGAGCACGGCGCGATCAGCATGCCAAGCGTTGGGTACGAGCCACTGGATAGCGACGCCCCGATATCCTTGTAGTTATGCACCTGATCGGCAAGCGCGTTGATGTCGTCGACCGCCATATCGGTTTCGGCGGCGATGGTGTATTGCGCCGACGATGAAATCACCAGGTGAGTCTCGATTTCCTCGACGGCCTGCAGGGCTTGCAGGGCGCGGATTCCATAAATCGCGCCTGAGGCCCCGGTCATTGCGATGATGAGTCTTTTCACGGTCTCTATCCGCCTTTTTCGCGCCGCCCTATTCGGCGGCGTTGGCCTCGATCATACGGGCCCGCTCCAGGACTTTACCTCGGCCCAATCAGCCCGCCCGTCATCATAATACGTGATGAATTCTTTTGACAGTTTTTGAATTCCCGTCACGCTGTCACCGGCGATCAGGCCGCAACGCGGGGATTTGTCCTGGGAGAACTTCTCGCGTTCCGGGCTGATGGAGCCGACGGAATTACTATGCGTGCCGGTGCGCCAGGGCTTTCGCCAGTTCGGGGTCCAGTTGGTCGTATTCAAGACGCGGAATTTTTGCACTTATGGGGGTCTCATAAATCCAATATCAGGGTTTCACCTTTTTTAGCCCGTGACGTGCAGATCATGATCACCGATTGATCCGCCTTTTCCTGGTCGGACAGCACTTCATCGCGATGTTCCGCCGTGCCGCCCAGCAGGCCGGTACGACAAGTGTTGCAAATGCCATTTTCGCAGGAGGATTCTACGTCCAGGCCGGCTTCGCGAACGACCTCCAGGATGGATTTATCGACGGGCACCGTCAGGATTTTCTTGTGCCGCGACAGGGATATTTTGAAAGCCTCGTTCTGCCATTCCTGGGTGTTGGCGCTTGGCGCGAACAATTCGAAATGTACGCTGCCCGCCGGCCAATGGCTGGCATTCTCGCGGGCCGCCTTCAACAAACCCGCCGGGCCGCAGATATACAAATGTTCATTTTTTGCCGGGGACTTGAGGACAGCCTCAAGGTCGATCCCCTTGGCCGGGTCGCCGCCGTCAAAATACCAAACGACCCGATCGCCGAAAACGTCGGTGACGTCCTCTTTAAAGACTGCCTCCTCGGCGCTTTTGGCGCAGTAATGCAACGTATATTCCGTGTCGCCCCGGCGGAGGGCGTGGCCCATGGCCAGCAGTGGGGCAATGCCGACGCCACCGGCGATCAGGGTGTGTTTGGCGGCATTTCCCACCAGCGGAAAATTGTTGCGGGGCGGTGATACACTCAGTTCCATGCCTGCGGAAACATCACCATGCATCCACCGTGAGCCGCCGCCATTATCTTCGCGCAGCACGCCCAAAACATAGCGGTCCCGTTCGGCGGGGTCGTTGGCCAGGGAATAGGAACGTCGAAGGCCGGTTTTCGTGAACACGTCGACATGGGCGCCGGCATCAAAGGACGGCAACTCGCCGCCATCGGGATCGACAAGTTCAAACCGGGAAATGAGATCCGTCAGCGGGGTCACGCTGTTGACCGTCAGCGTCAGCACTTCATGGACTTTCGGCTTGGGGAATATCTGGCCCGGCTCAAGCATCAGGCGCTCAACCCGTTCACCGCCGATAATGTGACGCGCCAGTATTTCGTCAATGTCGTTGCGGGATTGGAAATGATACCAGACCCCGTCTGGATAGATGACCATAGTCGGCCCCAGCTCACAGCGTTCCAGGCAGCCGGCACTGTTGACACGAATATTGGGAATTTTAAGCTCTTTGGCGCGATCCTTCATGTAGTCGCGAAGATCCGCCGACCCCCGTGCGCTGCAACAACTGCGCGGGTGGTCCGGCGCGCGTTCATTCACGCAGACAAAAACATGGGTCTCGTAATGCAGGTCAGTTGACACAGATAATTACCCTGATGGCTGATGGTGAATAGTCGCCTAATTAGGTAGGGAAACTTTCGCCAAGGAGCAAATACTTTTGTCGCCTTCCTTCCAAACATGCCCTGTTTGGAAGCTGCCGGCACGATGGCGGGCGCCAAACGGATCACGTTGACAGACCGGCTTGGCCGACTAACCCGTCAGCGCGGCATTTCGATGCTCACCTTGATGGAGGAATACCATTCCGCCAGGCTTTCGATGTCGCCATCGGTCTCTTTATTATAAAAAAGAATGGTCCGGGCATAGCGCCCGGCCGATGGTACGGTTTACGGACTTATTTGCCTTGATAGGAAATGCGGTAGATCGCACCGGCCTTATCATCCGACACCAGGATCGAGCCATCAACGTACTGTTGCACGTCAACAGGACGACCCAGATAGACGCCGTTTTCGTTCATCCAGCCTTCGGCGAAGGGTTCGGTTTTCTTAGCATCCCCCTTGCTGTCCAGATAGGTGACCATGACGCGGGCGCCCCGAGGCTTGACCGCGTCCCAGGAGCCATGCTGGGCGCTGAAAATGGCATTGCGATATTTGTTCGGAAACATCTTTCCGGTATAGAACATCATGCCCAGATCAGCCGCGTGCGCGATCATCTCAACCTGCGGCTTCACATACCGATCGGCATCGCCCTTGGGGATGGTTTTGTCCTTGTACTCATTGGTTCGGGTGCCGCCGCCGCCGTAATAGGGGTGGCCGTACCACATGCCTTCTTTGGGCATTTTGTTGAGCTCACCCGGCGGGATTTCATCACCCATGCCGTCGACCTGATTGTCGGTGAACCACAGCTTGCCGTCCTTGGGGTTGAACGCGTGGCCAACGGAATTACGGATGCCGGTGGCAATCACTTCACGGTTTTTGCCGTCGCGGTCGATGCGGATGATGCCGCCGATGCCCCATTTTTTGTACAGCGCCACCTTCCCCGGCGGCGTGACGTTATGGGGCTGGCCGAGGCTGATATAGAGCTTGTTGTCCGGGCCGAGGACGCATACCCGCGCGGTATGGCTGGAGGATTCTGTGTCCACCGGAATTAAATCGCCTTGTTTGACGATGGCAATGGCGACAGGACCGGAACCTTCCACCGCCGGGAACGACACCACGCGGTTGCGTTCAACCACATATAAGACGCCGTCGGGGGCGAAACAGACACCGTTCGGAATGTCGAAATTTACGCTAGGGCTGAACTTTTCCACCGTATCGGCGACATTGTCCCTATCCCGGTCGGTCACCAACCAGACCGTGGTTCTGCGGGTGCCGACCCAGACCTTCGCTTTGTTGCGGCTGACGGCCATGTGCCGGGCGTCGGGTACAACCGCAAACAGCTCAATCTTGAAGCCGTCCGGCATTTTAATTTTTTTCAGAACATCGCGCAGGCTATCGGCGTATTTGCCGTCTTGGGCCGCGATGCCGGGGGTTGCCGAAAGCACCAACGACAGAGCCATGGCGATCATAAACAATCCAATTTTTTTCATCGTTTTCTCCAAAATAGCCGGCACCGGAGCAAGCCTTTGGTTATAGGGATCGTCCTTTATTAGAGTAAAGTCAGTCATGGCTGATCCACAAGACACTTTGCGCCAGGCGACGGGCCACCATCGCCAGGGCCAACTCGATGAGGCCGAGGCGCTCTACCGCCAAATCCTGGACCGCGACCCCGACCACGCCGACGCCAACCACATGTTGGGCGTCGCCGCCTGCCAGCGGGGCAATTTCCAAAATGGCGCACAGCTGATCGGCAAGGCAATCGAGATTTCGCCCAAAGACGCGGTATTTCACAACAACCTGGGCAACGCGTTGAAGGAACTGGGCCGCCTCGACGAGGCCACGGCATCCTACGCGGCGGCGTTGGACATCGATCCCGGGCTTGCCGATGCCCATTACAACTCCGGCAATATCCTGAAGGACCGTGACCAACCTGAAGATGCGGCTAAATGTTACGAACGGGCGCTGGCGATCAAGCCCGACTATGTCGAGGCACGCAGCAACCTGGGCAATGTCCTCAAGGCCCTGGGCCGCCTGTCGGAAGCAGTAGCCTGCTATGAAGCCGTGCTTCGCGCCCGCCCCGACCTGGCCGAGGTCCACTACAACCTGGGCAATACCTTGAAGGACCAGGGCCTGCCCGAAGGCGCCATTGAACACTACCAACAGGCAATCGCCATCAAACCCGATTACATCGAGGCGCAATCGAACCTGCTGATGGCCATGCAGTACCGGCCCGGCATCACGGCGGCGGAACTGCACCGGCTGCACCTGGAATGGGACCGCCGTTTCGGCGAACCGTTGCGGAGCACTTGGCGGGCGCACGACAATGCCCGCGACCCCGAAAAAACGCTCAAGGTCGGGCTGGTCTCCCCCGACCTGGGCCAGCACCCGGTCGGCTACTTTTTGATCCTGCTGCTTGAAAATATGCCCGAAAGCGGCGGCATTGAATTCTTCGGCTACTCGGACCGCGACCCCGACGCCATGACCGAACGCCTGCGTGCGGCAACCGGCGGCTGGCGGGATATCCGGGGCATGTCTGATGACGACCTTGCCGGCCACATCGGCGCCGATCACATCGACATCGCATTCGACCTGACCGGCCATACCAACAAAAACAGGCTTCTGGTTTTCGCCCGCAAACCGGCGCCGGTTCAGGTCAGTTGGGGGATCGGCTACCCCGGCACCACCGGTCTTGGCGCCATCGATTATCTGTTGACCGATGTCCACCATGCCCCTTTAGGGGCGGAGGATTTTTATTCGGAAAAAATCCTCCGGCTGCCCGACGGGAAATTCTGCTACGAGCCGCCCTCTTTCGCTCCCGATGTCGGGCCGTTGCCGTTGCAACACAACGATTTTGTCACCTTCGCCAGCTTCAGCAACCCGGCCAAGATCAATGCCAAGGTGCTGGAAATCTGGACGAAAATTCTAACCGCCGTTCCCGGCTCAAGGCTGGTGATCAAATACAAAGGCGTCGATTTATCTCCCAACCGGGAACGATTTGTTGCCGCGCTCAAAGCCGCCGGGCTGGATGAAGACCGCCTGAACCTGGAAGGCGCGGCAACCCACGCCGACATGATGGCGCGCTATAACGACATCGACATCGGCCTCGACACGTTTCCCTATAACGGCGGCCTGACAACCTGCGAAGCCTTGTGGATGGGGGTGCCGGTGATCACGCTGGTCGGCGATACGTTTGCCGGACGCCATTCACTCAGCCACCTCAGCACGGTCGGGCTGTCCGAACTGGTGGCCACGGATGAGGATCGGTATCGGAACCTGGCGGTAGACCTGGCCGGTGATCCGAAAAGGTTGGCGGGCTTGCGGGCCGGATTGAGAAAACACATGGCCGCATCGCCGCTCTGCGACGGCCCCGCATTCGCCGGAAACTTCGCTGCCACTTTGCGGGGCGCCTGGCAGACGTGGTGCGCTTCGGAAAATTCCTGAACCGGGTAGCCCGATCTTAGCCCGCGCGGATCTTGGCCAGGAACTGATCGACTTGAGATTGCAGCATTTCGGACTGCTTCGACAATTCGCCGGCGGCTTCCTGGATTTGGCCCGCCGCTTGACCGGTTTCTCCGGCGGCCTGGGTGACGCCGGAGATATTGGACGTCACCTCGCGGGTGCCGGCGGCCGCTTGCTCGACGTTGCGGGCGATCTCCTGGGTGGCTGCGGATTGCTCTTCGACCGCAGAAGCGATGTTGGTGGCGATCTCGTTGACATCGCCAATGGTCTTGCCGATGCCCTGGATGGCCAGCACGGCTTCCTGAGTCGCGCTCTGGATGGCGCCAATTTGGGCCTCGATCTCGCTGGTCGCCGTCGCCGTCTGGCTGGCCAGGTTCTTGACCTCGGATGCGACCACCGCGAAGCCCTTGCCGGCGTCACCGGCGCGGGCCGCTTCGATGGTGGCGTTGAGCGCCAACAGGTTGGTCTGCTCGGCGATATCGGAAATCAGCCCGACGACTTCGCCGATTTTTTCCGCCGCGATGGCCAGACCCTGCACCTGTTCGTCGGTGCGTTTTGCTTCGATCACCGCGTTGCTGGTGATCTCTGACGACTGCGACACCTGGCGACTGATCTCGGCGATCGACGCCGACAGTTCCTCGGCCGCGGCCGCCACCGTCTGCACGTTGGCCGATGCCTGTTCGGCGGCGGCGGCGACGGCATTGGACTGGCTGGAGGTCTGCTCGGCGGTCGATGCCATGGCTTGCGCCGAGGATTCCATCTGGGTCGAGGACGAGGACACCGTTTGAACGACCTTGCCGACGGAGGATTCGAAATCGTCGGCCATCTTTACCATCATCTCTTTCTTTTCTTCCTCGGCCTTGCGCTTTTGTTCGGCTTCGGCCTCGGCGGCTTCCTGTTCGCGCTTTGATTCGGCAACCCGTTGTTTTTCTTTTTCCGCTTCGGCCTTTCGCTTCTGTTCGGCTTCGGCCTCGGCGGCTTCCTGTTCGCGCCTTGATTCGGCAACCCGTTGTCTTTCTTTTTCCGCTTCGGCCTCCTCGCGCTGTACCACGGCTTCGGCTTCGAGGCGGCGTTGTTCAATGCCGTTCTCCCTGAACACTTCGACCGCGCGGGCCATTTCACCGACCTCATCCTTGCGATCCTGGGCCGGAACGTCGACGTCAAGATTGCCGTCGGCCATGGTGGTCATGGTCAAGGTCATGGCGTTGATGGGCCGAAGAACACGGATGCCGACAATCCAGAAAGCAACGCCGCCGATAACAACAGCGGCAATCAGAACCACTAGGCCTAAAATAAACGACTTGGTCGCGTGGGCCAGTTCCACATCCAGATCATGATTGGCCGCTTTGCCCCCCGCCGACTGCACTGCCAACAGGGAATCGATGGCGTCCGTGGATTTTTGAATCCACTCGCCGACGTTCATCGGATAGGCGGATGTGCCGAGGCTGGCGGCGTAGACGTTCTGGCGGAATTTCTCAAAACTGCCGAAATAACCGCTGTTGGCCCCGGCGACCGCCTTGTTGACCGCGTCGGATGTGCCCGGTGCTTGGATCAGCGATTCCAGCGAATCCCGGGCGGCCTCAACGCGGCCGCGGAACCCGGCCAGCGCACCGCGCGTGGCCGGCGGCAACGGTGAATTTGTGGCGATGATGCCACCCATGATGGCGCGTTCACGGCCGGCGAATTCGGCCATGGTCCACCCCGCGTGCTTGACCGCCAACAGGTTGGCGGCGTCCGGATTGGCGCGGGCTGCCGCGCGGGTGGCGGCGATTTTAAGCGCCTGGCTTTTCAAAATTCGCCCGGTCGCCATCGGCAGCCATTGTTTGACGATGGTGGCATCGCGGTCGGCCTTTGGCAGTTTGAGGGCTGTATCGGCCTGCGCCCGTATGCCTTTCATCATGAGGTGAGAGGCGTTCATATCCTTGACCATCGCCGCTTTGTCGGCAAAGGCCGGCCCAGTTGTGATGGCGGCCATGGCTTTGTCAAAGGCGGCATCGCCCTTGGCCCGGCGGCCGTCGATGATGCCGCGCGCTTTTTCGCCAATCGGCTTGGCGCCGCTGAGGTTGGCATTGGTGACGCCGCGTTCCACCGCCCAGTTTTCGGCGGCGAGGATCAGTTGGTCACTAATGGTGTTGGCGGCGGGGTCGAGACCCTTCGCCGTCCACGCCGTTGACGCTGCGACGCGAATGGCCAGCAACGAATCGATGCCCTGAGTCGCCCAGTTGATCCAGTCGGCCTGAGAAACCGGATACGACGCGCTGGTGATACCGGCTTTATAGATAGCCTTGCGGGTTTTCTCGAAAGCGGTGAAATAATTGGCTTTGGCGGCGGCAACGGCTTTGATAACTTCGGTTTCAGCGGAAAGAACCTCACTGGAGGCAATCGCGTTGACGGTTCCCCAAGCGGATTCCACGTTGCCGCGGAAACGTGACAAAATCTGCAGTTTTTCCGGCGTCAGCCGCGCCTCGGCGGAAATGGTGCCGCCCATAATGGCGCGCTCGCGCCCGGCGAATTCGCTCATCATCCAGGCAAAATGCTTCAACGTCACCAATTGGCCGACCAGGGCGCTGGTCTCGACGCTGCTGGACGTCGCCGTGCGCAGTTCCTGGCTCTTCATAATAAGCCCGGTCATGGCCGGCACCCAGGTCTTGGTGCCGGCATCATCGCGGTCGAGCTTGGCCTTTGATAGCTGTTGATCGGCGATCTTACGCATGGCCACGGCTTTTTCATACGCCGCGCCGGCGGCGGCAATTAGTTCTTTTTTACCGGCGAAATCCCGGAAATCCTTCAATTCATCGAGCGCCTTCTTGAAGGCCGGGTCGGCCTTGGCCCGTCTTCATGCAATGCGCTTCCGTGGATAGAAAAATCCAAAATTTCTAAATTACGACATAAACCCTACACCCCTTAATTATAAGGCGTAAATTTTCAACCATGTCAAATTGTGACGAAGAATGTCAACCGGTGTCATCGATTCGGTTTTGCTACCGCAGAGCCGGAATAGGACTCGATAAAACCACCGATTTGGTTATCTTGGCGGGAACGCGGTTCACGCTTCGATTGATCCTGTCTTTGAAGGCTTTAACTTCATGCTTTCCATCTTCGCCCTCGGCTTTTTGATCGGTTTGCGCCACACGCTCGAGGCAGACCACGTCGCCGCCGTCGCCACCCTGACGACGCAGACCGCCTCCGTTCGCCAGGCGGTGCCCTTGGGCCTGCTTTGGGGGGCCGGGCATACGCTGTCCTTAGGCTGTTTCGGCTTGGCGTCGTTGCTTCTGGGAGCCGCCCTCCCCCAAGACTTGGCCCTTTACCTGGAACTGGCCGTCGGCGTCATGTTGATCGGGCTGGGCGCCGACGTGCTGATCCGCATGATCCGCCAGCGCATTCATTTCCATGCCCACCGCCATCACGGCGGCGTCGTTCATTTCCACGCCCATGGGCATGAGCAAAACCACAACCGAGACCACGACCACATCCATCTCCGCGGACCGGCGGGCGCCCTGCGACTGCGCGCCTTCCTGATCGGCATCATGCACGGCATGGCGGGGTCCGCGGTGTTGGTCGTGTTGACCCTGCAAGCAGTGCCCTCGGTTACCGCCGGTCTGGGTTACATTGCCCTGTTCGGGGCTGGTTCGATCTTCGGTATGGCCGCCTTAAGCGCCGCCATCGCCTGGCCCCTGGCCCATTGGGGGCGGCCACTGAGCTGGCTCCACAACACCGCCAGGGTCGGTACCGGCGTGCTTACCATCGGTCTCGGTATCGCCATCCTGTTTGAAGGCAGCCCTATATTCTAATAGCCTGGGTGCTTCGAAGCTGGGCTTAGGGCATAATTCCTTAAAGGGAGGGGGTAGATTGTCCACTTATCTTAGTAATGTCCGGATTCTGATCGTTGATGATCAGAATTTCACCCGCCTCTTGTTGAGGAGAATCCTTGGGACACTCGGCGCCCGGCGCGTTGACGAAGCCAAAGACGTGGAAACCGCGTGGGCGCAAGTCCTCAACTCCCCCCCCGATCTTTTGATCGTCGATTGGGAATTGGAGAATTTGAACGGGCTCGAACTGATGCGGCGGGTTCGCCACGACCCGGCCTGCCCGGATAAATACATGCCGACCATCATGCTGACGGCGTATTCGGAAAAGCCGCGGATCGAGATCGCCAGGGACGCCGGCGTAAACGAATTCGTGATTAAACCGATTTCACCGAAAACGCTTTTCGAGCGGATTAGCATGGTCGTCGAACACCCGCGCCGGTTCGTCCGCTGCAAGGACTTCTTTGGGCCGGACCGACGCCGCCATAAATCCTCTTATCGTGGCAAAGACCGCCGCCAGGCGACGACGGACCCGGTCGACGCCCCGGACGATGGAAAGGCCCCCACCTCATAAAATTGCACGGTGATTTCGACCCTGTTTTCAAGGTGATCTTAGTGAATTCAATGGGGTATAGTAATTTCGACGGCTTGAATTAACGGTTTTCTTACGACGCGCCGACTTTTTTTCATCGATTCCGGCGGCTTGCGGGGAATCGGCGGCCTTGACTTGTCCGCTAAGAAACCTCTATCAAGCGCCCAAGTTACACAGTCCGGACCCACCGCCCCGACCGCCCCGACCACTAAGGCCTAGGCCGGCCCGATGATTTCCCGATCCTGTGCCTGACCCTGGACACGGTACCGCTGACCGGACCTATCCCGGCCAGGACGGGGAGTTATGCTGATCATAAAGCCAAGAGGACCAAAGACGTTGACCATAAGAAACATCGCCATTATCGCCCATGTCGACCACGGCAAGACGACCCTTGTCGACGCGATTCTCAAACAAAGCGGCCTGTTCCATTCCAAACAGCTGGTCGCCGAACGGGTCATGGATAGCAACGACCTGGAACGCGAACGGGGCATCACCATTCTTTCCAAATGCGCGTCGGTGGAATGGAAGGGCGTGCGCATCAATATCGTCGACACCCCCGGACACGCCGATTTCGGCGGCGAGGTGGAACGGATTTTGAGCATGGTCGATGGCGTTTTACTGCTGGTCGATGCGTCCGAAGGACCGATGCCGCAAACCAAGTTCGTTACCCAGAAGGCGCTGAACTTAGGGCTCAAGCCCATCGTCGTCGTCAACAAGGTGGATAAACCCGACGCCCGGCCGGATGAAGTCCATAACGAGGTCTTCGACCTGTTCGCAATTCTGGATGCCAACGAAGAACAGTTGGACTTCCCGGTGTTGTTCGGATCGGCCAAGCAAGGCTGGGCCAGTTTGGATGCCGGGACAAAAGGCGAGGACATGTCCTGCCTGTTCGATACCGTTATCAAACACGTACCGCCCCCCCACGTTGAAGACGGCCCGTTCAGAATGCTGGTAACGACGCTGGAATACGATCCCTATCTGGGCCGGGTCCTGACCGGACGCATCGAATCGGGAAGGCTCAACGCCAGCATGACGGCGAAGGCGCTCAACCGGAACGGCACGATGATCGAACAGACCCGCGTCACCAAGATCCAGGCTTTCCGGGGGCTGGAGCGGCTCGGGGTTCAGAGCGCCGAGGCCGGTGACATTATTTCCGTCGCCGGGTTCAGCGCCGCCACCGTCGCCGATACCCTGTGCGATCTGTCCGTGACCAAGGCGCTGCCGGCGGAACCGATTGATCCGCCGACCCTGGCGATGGTCTTCTCCATCAACGATTCTCCCCTGACCGGGCGCGACGGGGAAAAAGTTACGTCGCGGGCTATTCTTTCCCGCCTGCAGTCGGAAGTCGAAGGCAACGTCGCCCTTCGCGTCCGCGAGGTCGAAGATGGCCGCGGTTACGAAGTCGCGGGCCGGGGCGAACTGCAATTGGGGGTGTTGATCGAAACCATGCGCCGCGAGGGCTTCGAGCTATCCATCAGCCGGCCCCAGGTGCTGACCCGCCAAGACCCGGATACCGGCAAGACACTGGAGCCTTTCGAAGAGGTTCTGGTCGATGTCGATGAGGAATTCTCCGGCGCCGTCGTCGAGGCGATCTCCAAACGCAAGGGGCGGATGGAGGAAATGCGCCCCTCCGGCGGCGGCAAGATACGGTTGCGGTTCATCGCGCCATCCCGGGGCCTGATCGGGTATCACGGTGAATTCCTGACCGAAACCCGGGGCACCGGCGTCATCAACCGGATGTTCAAGGAATATGCCCCCCATGCCGGCCCCATCGCCGGGCGCAACAACGGTGTATTGATCTCCAATGCCGCCGGCAAAAGCAACGCCTATGGATTGATGAATCTGGAAGATCGCGGCGCGCTGTTCATCGGTTCCGGCGTCGCCGTCTACGAAGGCATGGTCATCGGCGAAAATAGCCGCGGCAACGATCTTGACGTCAACCCCATGAAGGCCAAGCAGTTGACCAACATCCGGGCGTCGGGAACCGACGAAGCGGTTCGCTTGACGACGCCCAAGCAGATGTCCCTGGAACAGTCCCTCGCCTACATCCAGGATGATGAACTGGTTGAGGTGACGCCAAAATATATCCGCCTGCGCAAGCGCTTCCTGAGCCCCCATGATAGGAAAAAACTGGCGCGCCAGGCGGCGGCAGGGTAACAGCCTTTACCGGGTCCGCAGCTTGGGGTCCAAAATATCACGCAGCGCGTCGCCGAACAGGTTGAACCCGAACACCGCCAGGCTGATGGCGACGCCGGGCCAGATCGCCATCCACGTCGCGCTTTCGGCGTATTCCTCGGCGCCGCCCTGCAACATCAGGCCCCAGGCCGGCTGCGGCTCCTGGACGCCGAGGCCTAAATAACTCAACGACGCTTCCAGCAAGATCGCATGGCCGACAAAAGTGCTGGCCATAATCAGGAACGGCGCCATCACGTTCGGCACCATGTGGCGAAGCACAATCCGCGTATGCGAGAAACCAAGGGCGCGCGCCGCATCCACATAGGGAATTTCGCGAATGGACAGCGCGTTGGAGCGCACCACCCGCGCGCACTGCGGGATAAATGGAATGGTAATGGCGATGATGACGTTATGGGTGCCGGCGCCAAGTGTCGAGACGATGGCCAACGCCATGATGATCAGCGGAAACGCCATGAACACATCCATCACCCGCTGCAACAGCAAATCAAACAGGCCACCGAAATAGGCGCTGGCGACGCCCAGAACCAGGCCGATGACGGAGCCGAAAAATGCCGCCGTCAGACCGACGTACAATGCCGTCCGGGCGCCGTAAATGATCCGGGTCAGGACGTCGCGTCCGAATTGGTCGGTACCGAGAAAGAACGCGTCGCCGGGCGGCGTCAACATGTGTTCGAATGAATTCAATAACGGATCATGGACGGTGATAACATCGGCAAAGACCGCCATAAAAACCATGACGATAACAATAGCGGCGCCGAAGGTGCCCAACGGGTGTTTGCGGGCGTTTTTAAGCAACGCCTGGGTCCACGGAATCCCTGCTTCCGGTTCTTCCAGCTTGGATCGAAATCTAAGATCGCCTTCTGGAGCCATTTATTTAGTCTTCCCACCCAATAATCACTTGCGCCGTTTGCCCGATGCCCCGCATCGCGCCGCACGACGCGCCTAACGGACCGACTCGCCACAGGCCATCAGAATGGATCAATATCAACCAGAAAGACTCTATGCACACAATGCGACGATTTTGAGACAAGAATAAAGCCTCATCCCCAATGCATCAACACGCAAAATCGACCAAAATATGACCGTATTTTTGCTTGGTTTTTTAAGCTGGCACGCCGAAGCGGTCCCATAACCATTTGGCGGCGCGCAACACTTGCGCGTCGGCGCCGTGGCGGCCGATGACCTGAACGCCGATGGGCATGCCGTTCGCGCCGGTCAGCAACGGCACCGAGGCCGCCGGCACCCCCAACAACGTCCACATGCCGTTGAAGACTGTTTTGCCGGTGAAGCCCAGCCCCTCCGGCGCTTCGCCGGTCGCCGCCGGGGTCAGAAGGACATCGTAATGGTCGAACAATCCGTCCAGGGCCTGCGCCTGGGCTTCGGCCAGGCCGAGCGCACGGATATAATCGGCGGCCGGGATGGCTTTACCCTCATTCACCCGCTCCTGGGTTTCGGGGCGCATTTTATCGGGTGCCTTATCCGCCGCTTCGCCCAAAAAGACGGCAACGTTGGCATGCATAACGGTTCGATGGATGGAAACGATATCGTCGAACAGCCCCTCCAATTCGACGTCATGGGCTAAATCACCCAGTCCTTTGACAAAGCCCTCCATCGCAGACGCCATATCGGGTTCGGCACTGCCCCAGGCCGGGGTTCTGACAAATGCAAAACGAAGGCTGTCGGGCAACCCTTTTGCCAATGCCCCTGAAAGATCGCGGCCCGGCTTGGCCAACATGTCCCAATCGTCGGGATCATGCGCCATCAGAACATCGGCAATCAGGGCGAGGTCTTCGACCGCGCGCCCATAAACACCGATGGTATCGAGCCTGCGGGCCAGCATGCTAACGCCACGGCGCGAGATCGAACCGTAGGTTGGCTTGTAGCCGAATACGCCGCAAAAGGACGCCGGCCGGATCATCGAACCGCCGGTCTGCGTGCCGATGGCCAACGGCGTCATGAAATCGGCAACTGCCGCCGCCGAGCCTGAAGACGAGCCCCCCGGTGTGCGCGACGGATCATGCGGATTGACCGTCTTGCCGGGTGCCGACAGCGCCCATTCCGTGGTCACCGTCTTGCCCAGAATTACCGCCCCGGCACGGCGCAACAATGACGCCACCGCCGAATCCTCAATCGGGCGGCGGCCTTCGTAAAAGGCGGACCCGCACTCGGTCGGCATGTCTTTGGTGTCAAAAATATCCTTCAGCCCGACCGGAAGCCCGTGCAGCGGGCCTAAGGGGTCTCCGGCCTTTTTCCTGGCATCCAACGCCCGCGCCTGGGCCAATGCCAGATCCGGGTCCAGATAGATCCAGGCACCGACGGCAGCCTCGCGCTTGGCAATTCGGTCGAGACAGGATTGCGTTAATTCCTCGGCGCTACAATCGCCCGCGAGCAACGCCCGACGGGCCGCGCCGGCGCTGAGTGATGAAAGAAGTTTTTGTGATGCAGAAATGGGCTGGTCCCCCCTATGGGACTATTGTATACAATTGTACACCAGAGAAACAATCTTCCACGGATGATCAATGCCCAAAAACGCAGGCCAACGTAGCGGCAAAAGCCCTGCCATCGATACATCGCGGGGCGAATTCGTGCATGGCTGGCTCAGGGACGCCATCCGCAACGGCCTTTTCCAACCGGGAAGCCGCATCCGCGAGGCCGACGTCGCCCTTAAGCTAGGCGTCAGCCGCACCCCGGTGCGCGAAGCCTTCCGGCGGCTTCAAGCGGATGAGTTGCTGGTGTTAACGCCCTGGCGCGGTGCCCAGGTGGCGGAACTGAACCAAGCTCAGGTGATCGAACTGTACGCCATGCGCCGGGTGCTGGAGGGAACCGCCGCCGCACTCGCGGCCGAGCACGCCAATGCCGAGGAAATTGATCTTCTTTTTAGGCTGTTGGAACAGGACAAAGCGATCAAGGATGAATCGGCTCGCCATGCCGAAATAAACCGGCAATTCCATCAAACCTTGTACGGGGCGGCGCATAACCGCTACCTGCTGAAAGCCCT
Organism: Pseudomonadota bacterium; assembly: GCA_027624235.1. Taxonomy (GTDB): domain Bacteria; phylum Pseudomonadota; class Alphaproteobacteria; order Rhodospirillales; family Casp-alpha2; genus Casp-alpha2. The sequence continues at coordinate 26,041 of JAQBYB010000029.1, forward strand.
CAACGCCCTTACCGATTCCCTGGCGCTGCTGAAGTCCACCACCTACGAGGTGCCGGGCCGCGCCATGGTGGCGCGGGACGAACATGTCCTGATCGCCAATGCCATCAAAAAGCGCGATTCCGCCGCCGCCGAAAAGACCACCCGCGCCCACATTCAATCCGCCGAACGGGCGCGGATTAAACTTTTATTCGGCTAATCATCCGGCATCATGCGCGTCTCTGATTTCGATTTCGACCTTCCGCCCCGGTTTATCGCCCAACATCCCGCCGTTCCACGGGATTCAGCGCGGTTGCTGGCGGTTGCTCCTGAAATACTCAACGATCTTTTGATTCGCAATCTGCCCGGACTCCTCCAGCCCGGCGATGCCCTGGTCGTTAATGACACCCGGGTGATTCCGGTGCGTCTGTCCGGACACAAGCAAACCGGTGGCGAAGGGGCTGGCCCCCGCGTTCAGGTCACGCTGCTGAAAGCCGATACCGCCGGGATCTGGCAGGCTTTCGCCCGCCCGGCTAAAAAAATAACCCCCGGCGACAGCGTCTCCTTCGCCCCCGGCCTCAACGCCGAGGTCACCGCCAAGGGCGACGGCGGCGAGGTGTCACTGGCGTTCAAGATGCCCGATGCCGACTTGATGGTGATGCTGGAACGTCACGGCATCATGCCGCTGCCGCCCTACATTAAACGCCCGGATGCCGGCGAACCCGAAGATCAAAATCACTATCAAACCATGTTTGCGGATCACCCCGGCGCCGTCGCGGCGCCGACCGCCGGGCTGCATTTTACGCCTGGGCTTATACAGGCGGTGGCCGCCGCGGGCGCCAAAATCCACCGACTGACCTTGCACGTCGGGGCCGGAACCTTCCTGCCGGTCAAGGTCGACGACACCTCTGAGCACAAGATGCATTCCGAGTGGGGTGAAATTTCCGGCGCCACCGCCGACGCCGTCAACGCCGCCAAAGGGGATGGCCGGCGGGTGATCGCCGTCGGCACCACAGCCCTTCGACTTCTAGAGGCCGCGGCGGATGACGCGGGCGTGGTGCACCCGTTCTCCGGCGAAACGGATATTTTTATTACACCGGGATACCGGTTTAAGATTGTCGATGCCCTGCTCACCAATTTTCACCTGCCGTGTTCGACGTTATTTATGCTGGTATCGGCGTTTTCCGGGTTGGACCGAATGAAAGCCGCTTATGAACACGCCAAGGCTGCCGATTACCGGTTCTATTCCTACGGCGATGCCTGCTTTCTAATAAAGGCTGCCGATTTATGACCGGATTGACCTTCCGTGTTACCGCCACCGACGGTCTGGCGCGAACCGGACGCCTGACGACGGCGCATGGCCCCATGGACACACCGGCCTTCATGCCGGTCGGCACGGCAGCCACGGTCAAGGCGATGACGCCGGACGCCGTCGCCGGCACCGGCGCCCAGTGCATCCTCTCCAACACCTATCACCTGATGCTCAGGCCGGGGCCGGAACGGATTGAACGCCTCGGCGGCCTGCACAAATTCATGAACTGGCCGGGGCCGATCCTGACCGATTCCGGGGGCTATCAGGTGTGGTCGTTGGCCGACCACAGGAAAATGGACGAAGGCGGCGTTGAATTTAAATCCCACCTGGATGGATCGGTGCATCACCTGAGCCCAGAGCGCGCCATCGACATACAGACTCTACTCGGCGCCGACATCACCATGGTGCTGGATGAATGCACGACCCTCGCCGCCGACAAGGACGCGGTCGCCGATTCCATGCAGCTTTCCATGCGCTGGGCCGAACGCTGCAAAACGGCGTTCCCGGAACGCGGCGGGCATGGATTGTTCGGCATCGTTCAGGGCGGGTTGCACGATGATCTTCGCGCCCAGTCGGCGGAGGCCCTGATCGGCATCGGGTTCGATGGTTATGCCATCGGCGGGCTTTCCGTCGGTGAAGGTCAGGAGGCGATGTTTACGGTGCTCGACGGCGTCGTTGCCCGCTTGCCCGAAGACCGGCCCCGCTATCTGATGGGGGTCGGCAAGCCCGCCGATCTGGTCGGCGGCGTGCTGCGCGGCATCGACATGTTCGATTGCGTGCTGCCGACGCGATCCGGGCGCACCAACCAGGCGTTTACCCGCCACGGTCAGCTGAACATGAGGAACGCCCGTCACAAGGATGACCCAGCGCCGCTGGATGCGGACTGTGGCTGCCCGGCGTGCACACAGTATAGCCGCGCCTATCTGCATCACCTGGTCATGGCCAAGGAAATTCTCGGCGCCATGCTGCTGACCTGGCACAACCTGCATTATTACCAGGACCTGATGGCCGCCATGCGGCACGCGATCACGGTGGGCACACTGACCGCCTTCGCCCAGGCGTTTGCGGCGGCGCAGCATAAATATACGGAGGAGGAAACCGGGAACGGAGACGTTGACTCGGAATTAAATTCCAATTAAACTTGATATTGATCGTTTTTATTCAACAAAATAGGAATTAACCGATGACTTCCTGGTCAAAACGGCTCAATGACAGCTTAAAAAAATCCGGCTGGAGCAAGGCCGAGTTAGCGCGGCGTTCCGGCGTCGGCTACGACAACCTCAACAAATATCTTTCCGGCAAGGTCAGCCAGCCCCGTGGCGACAGCCTGCCCCGGCTCGCCCAGGCCCTCGGCGTTGACGCCTTGTGGCTGCGCGAAGGGGTCGGTTCCAAAGACAGCCAATCCCCACCGAAACGAGGCCGTTCCCGGCCTAAGTCCGGCGGTTATGACAATCTGACGCAACTGGGCGGCGGTGGTGATGTTCCCGCGAACCCGGACGACGCGCCCCTGGAGACCGTCGCCAATCCGCATACGGGCGCCGATTATCTTATCCGGTTCACCTGTCCCGAGTTCACGTCGCTGTGCCCGGTCACCGGCCAGCCCGATTTCGCGCATCTGGTGATCGATTATCTGCCCGGCAACCTGATCGTCGAAAGCAAATCCCTGAAGCTGTTCCTGGCCTCCTGGCGCAATCACGCCGGCTTCCATGAAGCGTGCACCGTCGCCATTGCCAATCGGGTGGTCGAGGCGGCAAAGCCCAAATGGCTTCGCATCGGCGGATACTGGTATCCGCGCGGCGGCATTCCCATCGATGTCTTTTACCAAACCGCCACCCCGCCGAAAGGCCTTTGGCTTCCTGACCAAGGGGTGCCGCCCTACCGGGGGCGCGGCTGATCTAATTACTCGCTCAGCTGGGCATCCCAAACGGTACTTCGCCTAATGGATCCAGGCTTTTCGCATGAAATCGATAGTACCCTTTGGCTTCGATGGAGCGTTTGGCAAAATCCTCGTCAAAGGCGGCGCGGTCTTTACCCATTTCACCGAAAACCCCGACTTTTTCCAACGTATCGCCCGGCGTCGGAGAAACGTCAGGGGCGTTCAATGCCTCAAGGTGATCTTCGTCGGTGACGACGAAGAAGTCTTTGTCCGTCACACACTGAAAAACATGAAATTCCATGGCTTCCTCCATTCATCAGGGCCTCGTGCGCTGAAATTTCGCGCACATACCCTGAGCCTGAAGTCTAGTAAACCGGAAGCGATTTCGCATTGACGCCGGTCAAGCCAATGGAAAAATGGGGGAAGGCCCTCAGGCCGCGGCGGTATCCTGACGGCGAACCATCCACCAAACCACCAAGGCGCCAAGCATCTTGCTCAGGGTCATGGCGGCGACGCCGGCCACCGATAGCTGCCCGATCATGGCCAGGAAAACGACGCTATCCAACGGCGTGCCGACGGCGCTGGATAGCAGCACCCGCCGCGCAAAGGGGCGGCCGGTAAAGCTGTACACTGCCCAATCGGCGAATTCGCTGATCAGAAACGCGGCGACGGAGGCGGCGGCGATAAAGGGATCGGCCATGAGGTAACTGACGGCGCCGGCAATCAGCATGGCAATGATGACGCGATGGCCGACTTCGCGCTGGGCGAAATCACGGGCGACAAAGATAAAGCCGACCAGCAGCGAAATCGGCGGCCATTTTTCACCACCGGGCAGGGCCACCATCGGCGACACCGTAAAACCGTAATTCACCGCGACGATAAGGATGATATAGACAATAGTGTACCGAAACTGCATTCCATGGCGCCTTTTCACAGCGATTGTTCGGGTGAAATAATACAGACGAGGGCCGAAGGCAAGGGCATGACCGAGACACTGAAGAAAATCATCCGCGACAAGGCCCATGAATTGGGCTTCGACGCTGTCGGCTTTGCCGCCGCCACGGCCGATCCCGCCGATGCCGAAGGGCTTTCCTCGTTCCTGGCCGATGGCCGCCAGGGCGACATGGCGTGGCTGGACAATACCGATGGCCGACGCGGCGACCCCCAGGCCTTAATGCAAGACGCCCGCTCGATCATCGTTCTCGGCGCCAATTACGGCCCCGGCTCTTCTCTGTACCCAATACCGGGCGACCGCGGCGCGATCAGCATCTATGCCCAGGGCCGCGACTACCACACCGTCTTGAAGAAAAAGCTAAAGCAACTGGGCCGCTGGCTGGCCGACTCGAATGGCCCCGGGCATGATTGCGGGATCAAGGTGTTCGTCGATACCGCGCCGGTCATGGAAAAACCGTTGGCCATGCGCGCCGGCATCGGCTGGCAGGGCAAACATACCAATCTGGTCAGCCGGGAATTCGGGTCCTGGTTGTTCCTGGCCGAGGTCTTCACCACCCTGGACCTGGCCCCCGAGAAACAGACGGCGGATCACTGCGGAAGCTGCGACAAATGCCTCAGGGCGTGCCCCACCGACGCCCTGGCGGTGCCCTACCAAATAGACCCCCGGCGCTGCATTTCCTACCTCACCATCGAGCACAAGGGCGACATCGCGTCTGACCTGATGGCGGCCATGGGCAATCATATCTATGGGTGTGACGATTGCCTGTCCGTATGCCCTTGGAATAAATATCAGCGCCCCGCCGGCCTCGATCAGTTTCAGCCGCGGCCTGAGCTTTCCGTGCCCCGGCTGGCCGACCTTGTCGGCCTGGACGATGCCGGCTTTAGAGAGCTGTTCGCCGGCTCGCCCATCAAACGCACCGGACGCGACCGATTTGTCCGCAACGTCCTGATCGCGATTGGCAATTCGGGTGATGAAAGTCTTCTCCCCCACACCCAATCCCTGACCAGCGACGCCTCGCCCCTGGTCGCCGTTGCCGCCCGCTGGGCAGCGTGGCGGCTGCAAAAAACCAAAACCCCCGCCACCGGCGTTTGAGCATATAATGAAACGATCATTGAGATTGATGATTTCAGGATGGACCAAATCATGAAACGACCAGTAATAATCGCGGTGGCCGTCGCCATTTTTTTCGCAGGTGGCCTTTTATCCGCGTCTTGGGCCGCCGGACATGCCGCCAAGCCCAAAGCCCCCGCCTTTACCCCCGGCCAAGTCTTCAAGGATTGTCCCGAATGCCCGGAACTGGTGGTGGTGCCGGCGGGGCTCTACGTCATGGGCCTGAGCGCCGAAAGCAAAAAAAGTAAACCGGCGCATCGGGTCAGCATCAAAAAGCCCTTCGCCATGGGCCGGTTCGAGGTCAAATTCTCGGAGTGGACGGCCTGCGTCAAGGGCGGCGGCTGCAACCGCGAACCCGATGACCACAAATGGGGCCGTGAAGGGCGTCCGGTCATCAACGTCACCTACTTCGACGTCAAACGATACCTCGAATGGATCAGCAAGAAGACCGGAAAAAGGTACCGGCTGCCGTCGGAGGCGGAATGGGAATACGCCGACCGCGCCGGCGCCACGACACTGTGGTGGTGGGGAAATAAGGTCGGCACCAACAAGGCCAACTGCAAGGATTGCAAAAGCAGGTGGAGCGACGGCGGCGATCTTCCGCACGGTTCCGCCCCCGTGGGCTCGTTCGCGCCCAATTCATTCGGAATTTATGACACAGCCGGTAACGTGTTCGAATGGGTCGAAGACTGTTGGAATGAATCCCATGCCAACGCACCGAAGAATGGCGCGGCCCGGACCGAAGGCAATTGCCGCTACCGGGTATTGCGGGGCGGATCATTTTATTATTTTTCGAAAGTCGCTAAATCATTCTACCGGGCCAAGAACCCGCCCGAGGTGAAAAGTTATTGGCTTGGGTTCCGGGTGTTGAGAGAACTGGATTAACGCGGCCCCGGCTTTGCGACGCCTTTATTTTTTGCCGCCGCGGGTAAGCTTATCAAGCTGTTGCTGCATCTGTTTAAGCTGGCCGCGCAGTTCATCCATTTCGCCGCCGGTCTCGGTATCGGGCGCCGGGCTAGGGCTTGAATCGGCAGCTTCATCCTTGGTCTTTTTTTCGGCCTTCTTTTCGCCCTTCCCCGCATTCGTGCCGGGAAAGAAAGGCATAAACATCTT
>JAQBYB010000126.1 GCA_027624235.1 Pseudomonadota bacterium
ACATTGATTCTTATAGCAGAATCAGCCAAGAATATCACCAAATCTGTGATCTATATGGGAAATAGGGGGTAAATATTCTTCAACATGCCGACATTTCTGAATGATCTGAACCACCGGAAAAGCTTTTTCGCCAAGCTGACCGCGATGACCGTGGCGGCGCTGGCGCTGGGCATGGCGTTTCCTTTTATTTTCGCCTTGATCGCTGATAAGGCCCCATTTTTGGCCCCTATCCTCAAGGTCGAAGGGACCGAATTGGGCGCCGGCGTCGTCCTGTTACCGGCCGGGATGTTATTCCTGACCTTGGCCTGCGTTGTCCTGGAGGCGTTGCTGCTGGGCTACGAAAATTCGACCCTCAAACGGGTTTTGGCTGACGATTCGGCCTCCGTCAAAACCGACTTTCTGTATCTTCTGCTCAGGATTTCCGGCCTGATGATGGTATTCGGCCTGTTGTTCACCTTAGGGGGCATGTATCCCGCGGCCGGTTACCTCAAAAATGAGTTCGGATTCGCGTTCATGCGCGGCACCGACAATCTCGCCCTGCATTTCCTGGCGATGGCGGTCTTGCATACGTTCATCAATTACTGGGCGCATCGGTTCCTGCATATGAAATATTTGTGGCAACTCCATCAGGTCCATCATTCCGCCGAGCATTACAACGTCCTGCTGCCATACCGTAGCCATCCCATGGAATTTGTCATCGCCACGCTATACGGCGGCTTCATTCTGGGGGTGTTGGGAATCAGGCCGGAAGCATTAATGCTGTGGCTGGGGATCAACGCCGTTTACCAGTCGATGGTGCATTCCAATTACGATTGGAAATGGAAATGGGTTGAGTACATTCTGATCACGCCGGCGGCGCACCGCATTCATCATTCGACGAATCCGGACCACTACAATTCAAATCTTGGAATTCTGAGTATCTGGGACCGGATGTTCGGCACCTACATCGCCCCCACACCGGGAGAAGTCATCGACCTTGGCCTCGGCCAACCGGATCAAAAAAACTACAACACCGGCCATTTTTTCATAGAAATCATCGCCTGTTTCGGGCGCTGGCTGGGGTTGCGCAAGCCTGCCTGATTTACCACATCGGATAAATATCAGAAGGGTCGTCGGATTGTTGATCCTTCGATTTTTTCTTTTTGATGATCGCGGCAATCGCGAAGACCACCGCCAACACGGCAACGCCGCCCCAAAAAAACCAATTGTCCATGCGCCCCGTTCCTCATCACGATGATCGACTCCCATAATATCGCGGTGCGAACGGGCTCACAACGCCCCACCCATGCGCTTAAACGGCATTGACTAGGCGGCACAGTCGTAGGAAACCCTTGATCATGGAAATCCTCGGAAACCTGTGGAACGCCGTCGGCGGCCTGTTGCTCATCATCGTTGCCATTGAGGTTCTGCCGGGTGTGTTGAAACGGGCAAGCCGGGCGCTGCGTTATGGCCGCGAAAGCAAGCCGGATGCCCGCGCCCTTGCCGACGCTTACGAAAACGCCGACTGGGTCAGGCCGTATTACGCCGTCATCTGGGACTTGCGAGTCAATTGGGCCCCGCACGTCGGCGGCGTGATGCGGGCATTTTCGGCGCCGGGGCTCAACATTGACGCGGGCGGCCTGCGCCGGACCTGGAACACGGTTAACAACGCCGCCGTTACCCGTATCCATGCCTACGGCGGCTCAACCATGATGGGGTTCGGGGTTCGCGACGATTGGACGGTGCCGTCGCTGCTGTCGAAGAAGCTGAACGATGCCGGATACCCGGTCGAGGTGGTCAATTTCGGTCAGCCCACCTATACCGCGACGCAGGCCTTTATCGCCTTCACCGAACAATTGGCCCAGGACAACAAAGCCGACGTGACGATCTTTCTGGACGGGCTGAACGAAGCCATTACCGCCGAGCAAAACGGAGTCGCCGGCACCGTCTTCAACGCCGCCATCCGGGCCGACGAATTCAACCTGATGCAGCCGTGGCGGCGCGGAGACCTTCTTCGCCACGCACTCAACGCCATCGTCCCCAGGACCATGCGCCGGGTCCGGACGCTGGAGGAATTGCTTAGCCCCGCCGCCGCGATCGGCTCCGGCGCGTTCAAGATCACCCCCGAGGCCATTGCGCCGTTAAGCCGGGACGTCGCTGGTCACTACATCAATACGCTGTGCATGATCCGGGCCATCGCCGATGACAACGGCACCCGGCCGCTGTTTTTCTGGCAACCTTCGCTGTTTTCAAAGAAAACACTGAGCGATTACGAAGAGGCCAATAAAAACGACGGCGCCCCGGTGCCCGCGTTGCGGGGAGAATTGTTCCGGACCATCTATGCGATGGTGAAATCGGACCCGGTGTTCCAATCCATGCCCGGCGCCGTCGATGTCAGTGATCTTTTCGACGACAGCGCCGCGCCGGAATTCATTGACCCTTTTCACCTGGCCGAAAAGGGCAACGACGTGCTCGCCGGCGCCATGCTGCCGCATGTGATTAAGGCAATTCAAGCCAGGAAGGGGTAGGGGGGTTTAGCAGCCTGCTAGCGCGCCTTACCGGCCAGAAATACGAAAAAGCCGGGGAAATACTGCCCCGCCGCCAGCCTTTCGGCGGCGAGATCGGCGTAGCCCTGTTCCTGAGCATACAGGCCTTCGATTGAATCGAACGGCTGAAACCGGTTGATGGAGGTGGCTTCCAAGGTCATGCCGCAGTCTTCGATCAGCGCCACCATTTCCCTCAAGGTGTGCTGGGTTTCATGGGGATGCAGGACTTGGTCGCGGAACCAGGACATCAGATGGGTTTCATCCTTGATGTGACTGTCGAGTTTTCGGAACCGTTCCAGCATCTCGTCCTCACTGGCGCCGGCGGCCTTCATATCGGCGAAATGGTCCAAAAACGGGCGGCGACCGGGTTCATGGTACAGCCCGATCAGAACGTGGCCACCGGGCGCGGTAAAATCCGTGCAAAGCCTGCGCACCGCACCCTGGCAATCATCCGTGTGATGCAGAACGCCTAAGGAAATCACCAACGGGTAGGGCGCCTCAGGCGACCATTGAAACAAATCGCCGACCTGAAATTCAGATTTCACCGCCAATTCCACGGCCACCGCCTGGGCGCGTTCCACCGCCACCGGGTTGAAATCGAGGCCCGTCACCGGGCAGCCATAGTGATGGGCGATGCCGTTGGACATCCAACCGGGGCCGCAGCCGATTTCCAAAACCCGCATCTCCGGCTTTTCCAGCAACGGCGGCAGCACCGGATAGGACAGGATGGCGTTGCGTTCCTTGATCTCGCGCGCATGCTCGGCGACGGACTGGCGGTAATTGAAGGGCAGAACCCGGTAGAACGCTAAAACCGACTGGCCGACCGACTGCTGTTCGTTTTCCATACTTCATTCCCGGCCTTGGATTCGCCTCAGGCGGCACTTATAATCCAGCTGCAAAGACGCCGGAAACATAACCAGACCTTCACCCAAAGCAAACGGAAATATCCATTATGAGCAGCACCAAAGCCGCTTTTGTCGGGCTTGGCAACATGGGCTATCCCATGGCAGGCCACTTGGCGAACGCCGATTTTGACGTCACCGTCTACAACCGAACTGCCGCTAAGGCCGACGCCTGGGTCAAGGAACACGCCAGTGCCGGCAGCGGTAAAAGCGCGTCCGCCAATACGCCAGCCAAGGCCGCGGCGGGCTGCGCCATCATCATGACCTGCGTCGGCAACGACAACGACCTGCGTTCGATCATGCTCGGCGACGACGGCGTTATTGCCGGCACTGCGGCGGGCAGCCTGATCATCGACCACACCACGGCATCGGCCATTGTCGCCCGCGAAATTGCCGCATTGGCGGCGGACAAGGGTGTCGGCTTCCTCGACGGCCCGGTATCCGGCGGCCAGGAAGGCGCCCAGAAAGGCCAGTTGACGGTCATGGTCGGCGGCAGCGAAGATGATTTCGCCCGTGCCGAGGCCGCCATGCAGAGCTTCGCCAAGGCGGTGATGCACATGGGGCCGGTGGGGTCCGGGCAATTGACCAAAATGGTCAATCAAATCGCCTGCTCTTGTTCCATCCAGGCGCTCGCCGAGGGCATGAATTTCGCCCTCAAGGCCGGGCTCGACCCGCATCAGGTCGTCGATGTCATCTCCAAGGGCGCGGCGCAATCATGGCAGATGGAAAACCGCGGCAAGACCATGGTTGACGGCAAATTCGATTTCGGCTTCGCCTGTGACTGGATGCGCAAGGATCTGGATATTTGCCTCGATGAAGCCCGCGCCAATGGCGCCCAATTACCTTTAACCGCGCTGGTCGAAACCTTTTATGCGCGGGTTCAGGCCCGGGACGGCGGCCGCCTCGACAATTCGGCTTTGTTCAAATTGTTAAGCGAAGCTTGAGGAGAGCAGGGATCATGACAAAAACAGCATTCATCGGCCTCGGCGTGATGGGCTACCCGATGGCCGGACATCTCGCCAAAAACGGCCACGACGTCACCGTTTACAACCGCACTAAAGCCAAGGCCGACGCCTGGGTTAAGGAATACGCCAGCGCCGGCGGCGGTATAAGCGCCGGCGGCGGTATAAGCGCGTCCGCCGATACACCGGCCAAGGCCGCCGCCGGCGCCGACGTGGTGTTTTCCTGTGTCGGCAACGACGGTGACCTCAGAAGCGTCGTCTACGGCGATGCCGGCATCCTCGCCGGCATGAAAAAAGGCGCGGTGTATTGCGATCACACCACCGCCAGCGCCACCGTCGCCCGCGAAATCGGCGAAGCCGCAGGGAAGTTGGGCATCGGCTTCCTCGACGGCCCGGTGTCCGGCGGCCAGGCCGGCGCCGAAAACGGCGCGCTGACCGTCATGGTCGGCGGCGCTCAAAAGCACTTCGACGTCGTTGAACCGGTGGCCCGGGCCTACGGCAAGGCGGTGACGCTGATGGGCCCGGTCGGCGCCGGGCAATTGACCAAGGCGGTCAACCAGATCTGTATCGCCGGCCTGGTTCAGGGCCTGTCGGAAGGGCTGGCCTTCGCCGATAAGGCGGGGCTGGACGCCAAGAAGGTCGTCGATGTAATTTCCAAGGGGGCGGCCCAGTCCTGGCAGATGGACAATCGCGCCGAAACCATGATCGACGATCAGTTCGAGTTCGGTTTCGCGGTCGAATGGATGCGCAAGGACATGGGCATCGCCTTGGCCGAGGCGCGCACCAACGGCGCTCTGCTGCCGGCAACGGCGCTGGTCGATCAGCTTTATGGTGAAGTCGCCGCCATGGGCGGCAGCCGCTGGGATACGTCGAGCCTGATCCGGCTGTTGACCCGTGCAGGCTAGCCGGTTGCTGAAAAAGTGGATTTGCGGCAACAATCCTTCGACTCGCCGGCTTGCGCGCGCGGTCCAGGATGAGGAATTTCAATAGCTTATCCCTCG
>JAQBYB010000030.1 GCA_027624235.1 Pseudomonadota bacterium
TGTAAACGGTCTTGTTTATGTTGGCTTAAGCGGCTTTTTCTCATACTGCCCATGATAACACCTTTTATGGGTTATCTGGTACAGCCCCAAATTTAATTCGTTGGAGAATAAAAACCAGAAAATTTCAGCAGGAATCGATCTACAGCTGCCTTCCCGGAAAATCAACGCCGACCGTGAATAATCGTAACTTCAGTAATTCGGTCTGGAACGTAATTTATTTTATCGCCCTGAATTACTATTCATCGGAATTGTTAACGGCGTCGGACATCTTTTTGGGAACGGGACTGCCGAAACGCACGGTCATCCGCATTCTTGACAGGCTGGAAAGCCTCAACGTCATCAAAAAAACCGTCGACGGCAATGACCGCCGCGTCACCCGGATCGGGTTTACCGCTATCTTTGCCAAGAAAATCGACAAGCACTTCCAGGATTCCCTGGCGATTCGTATTAACCACTAAAAGAACCTGCAAAAAAAGGGTCGGGCCTAGCCCGCCAGCGGTCTTGTGTCGGAAAGCAGCGGCGTCGCCTGTACCCACCATCCGGGATGCTGCTGGTTCAGTGCCGCCGCCGCCCGGGCCGCGCCGTCGGCGTCAGCGTACAGCCCGAAACAGGTGGCGCCGCTGCCTGACATTCTGGCCAATAAAACATCTTCGGAACTTTTTAGCGCCGCCAGCACATCTTCGATCACCGGCTGCAACCCGATAGCGGCCTCGCTGAGGTCGTTGCCGCGGGCGTTGAGGTATTCCGCCAGCACAGCAGCGGTGGCCGGTGTGTCCTTAAAACGGTCGGTTCCAGAACCCCGCCCCTGATTGGTTTCCTGGCGCGCGTTGAATACGGCCGGTGTCGATACCTGGGCGCCGGGGTTGATTAACACCAGCCAGGCCGCCGGCAGTGCCGGGGCACGGGTGATCTCTTCGCCGATGCCGCCGACATAGGCGGCTTGGCCGAACAGGCAGACCGGCACATCGGCGCCGAGGCTGAGACCCAAGTCGTTAAGGTCGAGGGCATCGGCATCCAAATTCCAAAGCCGCACTAGACCGCCCAGCACGGCCGCCGCATCCGCCGAGCCACCGCCGATCCCGGCGGAAACGGGAAGATTCTTTTCAAGTTCGATGGCGCAACCGCCTTCATATCCAGACGCCCGGCGCAAGCGATCCGCCGCTTTCATCACTAGGTTGTCGTCGCCGGTATCGAGGCCGTCGGCGAAAGGCCCAACCACCGTGAGGCTTAAATGCGGGGCCGAGGCAGGGGGGAGCGTGAGAGTAATGGTGTCATGGATACCGGCGAAGGCGACCAGGCTATCAAGGGTATGATAACCGCCATCACTGAGGCCGGTGACATGGAGATAAAGGTTGATCTTGGCCGCCGCCGGAACCTTTAAGGTCGCTACGCTAGCCGTCATTGCCGGTTTTTTTGGTGGTTTCGTTGTCGTCGCCAAGGCCGCTTTTCAGTTTCCGGTTGATCTCGGTGATGAGGGCCTTTTCGGGGTTCAGCGTCAACGATCGGTTCCACTGGAACGCTGCCTCACGCTTGCGCCCGACTCGCCAATAGGCATCGCCCAGGTGGTCGTTGATGACCGGGTCTTCGGGCCTGAGTTCGACCGCGCGTTCCAGCTCGCGGGCGGCATCTTCAAACTGGCCCAATCGGTAATGGGCCCAGCCAAGGCTGTCGATGACATAGCCGTCGTTGGGACGCAATTCGGCGGCTTTGGTAATCATGCCCTGGGCGCGTTCCAGATAGAGTCCCTTGTCGATCCAGGAATACCCCAGGTAGTTGAGCACGTAGGGCTGATCGGGGTTTAACTTAAGCGCACTGAGCAAATCGGCCTCGGCCCGGAGCCATTGTTTCGAGCGCTCAAGCGCGATGCCACGGGCGTACAGCAGGGTCCAATGCCGGGGCTCCGGGTTCTTAATGCGGGCGAACGCCCGGTCATAGGCCTTAACGGCTTCTTCGAATCGCTCATGGCCTCGCAGGATATCGCCCAGGCTGATTAACGGGGCGGGGTCGGCTTTGCGGTCGTCGGCCATGCGGTTGAGATGGGAAACGGCGTCGTCGGTACGTTCCAGCCGGTTGAGGATGGACGCCACCCTGAGCCGCGCCGGCCACGAAAACGATGATTGCCGATCAATGGACGAATAGATGCCGAGGGCGGGCTCCAGCCGGTTGGCGGATTCCATGGTATCGCCCAACAGGATCTGCATGGCCGGGAACTGTGGCTTGAGATACAACGCCAGTCTGCCCAGAACCACGGCCGTATCTTGTGAATTCCCCTGTCTGAGCGAACCGGCGATTCCGAACAGGACTTCCGCCGCGCCGTCAGCGACCGAATGCGTCTTCAATCCCCCCCGCTTGCCGGATTTCAGTCGTTTTAGGGCCTCGTCCAGGAATTGCGATCCCGGCTGTGCCTTAAGGTACCCGTCATACAGGGCTTGCGCCTTTTCGGTCTTGCCGGTGCGCTCGTACAGTGCGCCCAGAAGCTGGACCACCCGGAGCGAAAGGTTCGCCGGGTCCTGATGGATGGAGAGATACAGTTTTTCGGCCTCGGCGTTCTGCCCCAGCATTTCGTTCATCAAGGCGGCATGCATGGCGTGAAGGGTTCTGGTGGCGTCGTCCTTATCTTTACTCATATCATTCCCCTTATCTTTTCCGGGGGGCGGTGCGGTCAGCAGCTTGAGGGCCTGGCGGCTTTTTTTCATCCCCATCAGGCTCCAGGCCCGCAGCACCGGCGAGACGAACCCGCTCAGGCCATCGGTGGACATCTCCTTGAGTCGCGCCTCAGCGGCGGCGTAGTGGCCTTTTTTGATGTCGGTAATGGCCAGCGTTAAAGCCGCGACCGGTGCATTGGTATTAGCATCGACGAGTCGTTGGGCAAACATGGCGGCTTCATTGATACGCCCTTCGGCGGCCATCATGATAAAGGTTCGGCGCAACAGGTCCGGCGTATCAGGGGATTGTTTTAACGCGGCGCCGAGAAAATCCGCCGCCGCCGACAGGTCGCGCTGCGCCTGGGCATGGCGCCCGGCCAGGTAATTGCCGGACATCGTCTTGCCCGGTTCCAGGTGGTGTTTGCCGGCCAGCACCGGCGTCGGGGCGAATGCAGCGACGCCGAAAAACAGTCCGGCCGAAATCCCAAGAATTGATTGTCGAAGGTTCAACATTGTGTTCATGCCCGACATTTTAGCCGACGTCGCCCCTAGAGTCACAACTACATATTAGGATAATTTGGGCCGCCGCCGCCCTCGGGCACCACCCAATTGATGTTCTGGGTAGTGTCCTTGATGTCGCAGGTTTTGCAATGGACGCAATTCTGGGCGTTGATTTGTAAGCGTATATCGCCTTCGCCTCCATCACCCTCGACAAATTCATACACCCCGGCGGGGCAAAACCGCGCTTCCGGGCCGTCATACAGGGCCAGATTAATATCCACCGGGACACCCGGATTCTTCAGGGTCAGATGGCAGGGCTGGTCCTCGGCGTGGTTGGTGTTGGAAATAAACACCGAAGACAACTTGTCGAAGGTGATCTCGCCATCCGGCTTCACATAGTCGATGGGCTGGTGATCGGCGGCCTTTTGCAATGCCGCATGGTCAGGGTGATGGCCGAAGGTCCAGGGAAACAGAAAACCCAGGCCCAACGTACCCAGCCACATATCAATACCGGCGTAGACCGTGCCCAGGGCGATGCCGAATTTCGACAGCGCCGGGCGGACGTTGCGGGCCTTGTAGAGTTCCTTGAATACCCAGGACGCCTTGAAGGTCTCCGGGTAGGCGGAAAGTTCGTCGCCGCCCTGGCTGCCGTTTTTGATCTCCTGGAACGCGGCCTCGGCCGCCAATATGCCGGTCTTCATGGCATTGTGGGAGCCTTTGATCCGGGGCACGTTGACGAAGCCTGCGGAACATCCGATCAGGGCGCCGCCCGGAAATACCAGTTTCGGAATCGATTGCAGGCCGCCTTCGTTGATGGCGCGCGCCCCGTAAGCAACCCGGCGGCCGCCTTGCAGCAGCGGCCTGACGGCGGGGTGGGTCTTGAACCGCTGCATTTCCTCGAACGGCGACAAATAGGGGTTTTTATAATCAAGCGCGACGATGAAACCGATGGCGACCTGATTGTTTTCCTGGTGATAGATGAAGCCGCCGCCGACGGTATCGGTCAACGGCCAGCCCTGGCTGTGGATGACGGTGCCGGGGTGGTGTTTTTTCGGATCGACGTCCCACAACTCCTTGATGCCGATGCCATAGGTTTGCGGCTGCACGCCATCGTTCAAATCAAACCGCGCCATGACCTCCTTGCTCAACGAGCCGCGCACACCTTCGGCGAAGAAGGTGTATTTGGCGAGCAGTTCAACGCCGGGCTGGTGATTGGGGCCGGGGACGCCATCGGCGCCGATTCCCATGTCGCCGGTGGCGACGCCTTTAACGCCGCCATCTTCATTATAGAGAACCTCGGCGGCGGCGAATCCGGGGAAAATCTCGACCCCCATCTGTTCGGCCTGGCCGCCCAGCCAACGGCATAGGTTGCCCAGGCTCAGGGTGTAACAGCCCGCATTGCCCATCATCGGCGGCAACAGGGCGTGCGGCATCGACCACTTGCCGGTTTTACTCAGCACCCAATGAAGGCTCTCGGTGACCGGCGTGCCTAAGGCCGCGCCCATTTTCCGCCAGTCGGGGAATAATTCATCGAGCCCAATGGGATCAATGATCGCGCCGGACAGAATGTGGGCGCCGATTTCCGAGCCCTTTTCGACGACACAGACGGTAATGTCGTGGCCGTGCTCGGCGGCCAGTTGCCTGAGCCTGATCGCAGCGCTGAGGCCCGCCGGACCACCGCCGACGATGACCACGTCAAAGTCCATGGAATCCCGCGCCTCGACCGGCTGAGGTTTGGCCTCCGTCTCCGGGTCCAGGGTTTCGGTATCGGGGGTCATGGGCGCCTCTCTCGCTGGGTTTTCGATGTTATGACTTCTACCACCGTGTTATATGTTGGGCCATGCCACACGTTTCGTCCATGACTTCTGAACAATTGCTGCGTTGGTATGTCGAAGCCGGCGTCGATGAAACCATTGCCGACGTGGCGGTCAATCGGTTTGAATCCAGCACCCGCGCGCCTGTACCGGCCCCCGGACCAAAGGGTCTGGCCGAGGCGTCACCGCCTTCGCCGCCCCTGTTACAGCCCTCTCCGCCCCACGCCAATGTATTATCACACCGGCCAACGCCGGCGCCCGATATCTCCAACGGCGACATCACCGCCGCCGTTCATCTGGCCCAGGCCGCCGAGACCGTCGACGAACTGCGCCAGGCACTGGAAAGCTTCGACGGCTGTGTGCTCAAGAAAACCGCCACCAATCTGGTCTTTACCGACGGCAATCCGGCGGCCCGGGTTCTGATCATCGGCGAGGGTCCGGGCGCGGAAGAAGACCGCCAGGGCACCCCCTTCGTCGGTCCCAGCGGCAAGTTGCTGGACAAGATGATGGCGTCTGTGGGGCTGGACCGCACCAATGTCCTGATTTCCAACACCGTCTTCTGGCGGCCGCCCGGAAACCGCACCCCGACGGCGCATGAAATTGCGGTGTGCCTGCCGTTCGTGGAACGCCTGATCGAACTGGTCGACCCGAAGATTCTCGTCGCCCTCGGCGGCCCGGCGGCGAAGTCGCTGTTGGCGCAGACCGCCGGCGTCGGACGGCTGCGGGGGAAATGGTTCGCTTATTCGACGCCGGGTCTGGTGCGGCCGATTGAGGCGACGGCGCTCTACCATCCGGCCTACCTGTTGCGCTCACCGGGCCAGAAACGGGCGACCTGGTCCGATTGGCTGGCCATCAAACGCAAGCTGGAACAGGGTTAAGCGCCATCGGGGATTGGTTCGAAGCCCCGTAAATTTTATTTATTCCCCATATTTATACACAGATTATTTATAAATTTCCGGTAGTTAGCGGGTTGCCTGCGGAATTTTGATGATCTATACAGAATATAGCTTTGAGGGGGCTGGAGTTCTCATATACCGATAATGAAAAAGACGCTGTCTTTATTGATGCCGCCCCTGGTGGCGGTGGTTTTGGGGTTCGGACTTATTTCCGGGTTCGCCGTTCGTGCTGCCGATACCGCGCTGCTCGGCACCGCCGCTTTTGCCGCGTCCACCACCGAAGACGCCGAGCTGTCGTTTCCTGAAACCCTTAGTACCGAAGATGTCGATCGTTACCGGCAGATTTTTGATGTTCAGGAAGATGGCGACTGGAAACAAGCCGACCGTTTAATCAATCAGCTTCAGGACCGGTTGCTGATGGGCCATGTCCTGGCCCAGCGCTTCCTGCATCCGAACAAATACCGCTCCAAGTATGAGGAATTGAAGGATTGGATGGCGAAATACGCCGACCATCCCGATGCTCCCCGGCTGTACAAGCTGGCGCGTCAGCGCCAGCCCAAGCAATGGCGCAACCCGCCAACCCCGGCGCGTACCCCGGACGCTTCGTATGTGGACACCGATAACCGAATTCAAGTGCCCGGAAAGAAACGCAATCTTGATGAACGACGCCGGGTCCGAGATCTCGACCGGATAATTAGAACCCGGCTTCGGGGTGGCTTTACCCTGGCAGTCAAGAAGTTGATCGACTCCGCCGAGGTCAAACGGCTGCTTTCCACCGCCGAATACGATCAAGCCAAGGCGCGGCTGGGCCAGGGGTATTTTCTGGCCGGGCGCGACGACTGGGCGCTTAAGTGGGCGGGCGAAGCGGCTGCACGGTCCGGCAAGTACCTGCCCGAGGCCCATTGGACGGCGGGGCTGGCGGCGTGGCGGCTGAAGGAATTCGAGACTGCCGCGGGCCATTTCACCGCCGTCGCAAATAATGACAAGGCATCCCCGTGGCTGGTGTCGGCGGGGGCTTTTTGGGCGGCGCGCTCCTATCTGGTCAATCGGCAGCCTGAAAAGGTCAATTCGTTCCTCAACACCGCCGCCGGCCACGCGCGCACCTTCTATGGGATGTTGGCGGCGCGGATGCTGGGCCGGGGCATGAGTTTCCGCTGGGCGGAACCGCCGCTGGCCGAAGACACCATCAAGAACCTTTCGGCAAAGCCGAGCGGGCGGCGCGCCATGGCGCTGTTGCAAGTCGGTGAAAACCGCCGGGCCGAACGCGAACTCAGGAAACTCAGTAGTTTCGCCGATGAGCAGATGACCAAGGGAATTTTGGCGCTGGCCAGCCGAGGCAATATGCCGTCCCTGGCGGTGCGTCTGGACACCCGTCTGTTTCCCAATGGCGGCGGCTATGACGGCGCCGCCTACCCAGTGCCGAAGTGGCTGCCCAATGGCGGCTTTAAGGTCGATCAGGCGCTGATCTTTGCCCTGGTGCGCCAGGAATCACGCTTTAACCCGAAGGCAAAAAGCGGTGCCGGTGCCCGTGGTCTAATGCAGTTGATGCCCCGCACCGCCAGCTTCGTCGCCCGCGATCGCGGCTTTCACCGCGTCGGCGACAAGCGGCGTACCCTGTTTCAGCCGGAAGTCAATTTGGCGCTGGGTCAGAAATATATCGAAATTCTGTTGGCCGATGAGAATATCAAGGGCAACCTGTTCCTAATGGCGGCGGCCTGGAACGGTGGGCCGGGGAACCTCATTAAATGGCGGCGCAAGACCGATTACATGAACGACCCCTTGTTCTTTATCGAAAGCATTCCGTCCCGCGAAACCCGCATTTTCATTGAAAAGGTTCTAAGCAACCTTTGGGCTTATCGCGACCGCCTGGGCCAGCCGACGCCATCCCTGGATACCATTGCCGCCGGTCGGTGGCCGGTGTATACCGCCTTGGGTCAGGAACCTTCGGAGATGGCGGAAAGCAATGGGACACGCAACTAAAGACACCTTTGTCGCCGTTACGATCGCGGTGTTGACGGTTTCCGATTCACGCACCCTGGAAGACGATCGCTCCGGCGATATCCTGGTTGAACGCCTGGAAGCCGCCGGCCACACGCTTGGCGCACGCGTCATCGTCAAGGATGAGATCGCGCTGATCGCGGACCAGTTCCGGCACTGGGCAAATGACCCCGGCATCGACATCATCATCGCCACCG
This sequence comes from Pseudomonadota bacterium, assembly GCA_027624235.1. Taxonomy (GTDB): domain Bacteria; phylum Pseudomonadota; class Alphaproteobacteria; order Rhodospirillales; family Casp-alpha2; genus Casp-alpha2. The sequence goes on from JAQBYB010000030.1 coordinate 8,052, forward strand.
GCGGCACCGGGCTAACCGGCCGTGACGTGACGCCGGAAGCCCTGGCCGAGGTCGTCGAAAAGGATATCCCTGGTTTTGGTGAGCTGTTCCGCATGCTCAGTTACGAGAAGATCAAGACCTCGACCATTCAATCCAGGGCCTGTGCCGGGGTTGCGAACGGCACCTATATTGTCTGCCTGCCGGGGTCGCCCGGCGCCTGCAAAGACGCTTGGGACGATATCCTGGTGCATCAGCTCGATATTCGTTTCAAACCCTGTAATTTTGTCGAGATGATTCCCCGCCTAAAGGAAAAGTGAACCGCCTAGGCCGGGTTGCGGCCTTCCAATATATCCTTGTCGGCGATGATGGCGGCGGCCATGAAATCCATGAAGGCGCGCACCCGCGCGCTGTTGCGCAGATCCTCATGGGTGAGCAGCCAAAGTTCCGAGGCGAGTGCCGGTTCAGGGGGAAGCAGCCGTTTGAGGCTTGGCTCCAAATCTCCGATGAAGCAGGGAAGTGGCGCCACCCCCATATCCGCCTTGGCGGCACCCAAAAGTCCGATCAGGTTGTTCGCGCGTAGCGCAATGGGGGCGCCGACCAGATTCTCCCGCATCCATCCGGCCGCCGCCAAGTGGGACAGGCTATCGCCGAAACCAATCCACGTATGGCCGGTAAGATCATCGATTTTGTGTTGCGCCTTGAGGTATTTTTTTGAGGCGTACAGGGCAAAGGCGAGTTCGGCCAGACGACTGCCGACCAGGGTGTCCGGCGGATTGCGTGTCGGGCGGATGGCGATGTCGGCTTGGCGTTTGGATAGGTTGAAGGACACGGTATCCAGCACCAGCTCAAGCTCGATCCCGGGATATTCGGCCCTGAACGCGCTTAAATGGGATGGCAGAAACCAGTAGGCCAGGGTGTTGGTGGTGGTGATGACGAGGGGACCGCTGAGTTTCAAGTCGCGCCCGGTAAGGCGGCGGTTCATGGCATCGATCTCGATGCTGACTTTTTCCACCGAGGTCAGCATCTCATCACCGGCGACGGTCAACGCATAGCCCGTCGGCAGGCGGTCGAACAAACGTACGCCAATCCTTTCCTCGAACATCTGGATACGCCGAAAGATGGTCGAATGATTGACGCCGAGGCGCCTGGCCGCGCCGGAAAGGCTGCCTGACTTGGCGATGGCGAGAAAATATCGAAGGTCATCCCAATCCATGAAGTTCACCTATGTGCGTTTATGCAATAATATATTGCAATAATTGCTAATATAAATGCAAAAAACAACAGTCTACTTTGCCTGGGTGACGGCAAAGGGCCGTCCGTAATTCCCCCCCTTTGAGGAAAGGACTAAACTGATGATCGATCCTAAAACTGCCCCTTATGCGGCACTCGTACTTCGTGTTTCTTTGGGCATTATGTTCATTGCCCACAGCCTCTATCTGAAGGTCGTGGTATTCACCATTCCCGGCACCGTGCAATATTTCGAATCCCTCGGGCTTCCCGGTTTTTCCACGTATCTGGTGATCGGCGCCGAGACCTTTGGTGGCATCGCCCTGGTGCTGGGGGTTTATACCCGTCCGGTGGCGTTGGCCCTGGTGCCGGTTCTGCTGGGCGCGCTTTGGGTACACAGCGGAAATGGCTGGGTATTCAGCGGCAAGGGCGGCGGCTGGGAATATCCGTTGTTCCTGATCGTCGCGGTGATCGTCCAGGCGATGTTGGGCGACGGCGCGCTGGCGGTGAGCAAGCGCAGGCAGCATCCCTTTTTCAATGACCCGGCTGGAACGGAGGCTGTCTAACCTTTCCTCCGGCCTTCGCCGAGCGGGTCGTTGCGGGGCCGGTTCCTGAATTTTTCAGGGGCTGGCCCTGTCATGTCTTCGAAGCCTATTCTTGAGAGAACTTAATTATGACCGATCAAAAATTTCCCAGCGTTTTTGTTTCCCACGGGGCACCGACCATCGTCCTTGAGGACTCACCTGCTTTAACGTTCTGGAGGAACCTCGGCAAACAACTGGGGCGGCCTCGGTCGGTTTTGTGTATCTCGGCGCATTGGGGAACCGATGCGCCGATGGTTTCAGCCGCGGCCGACCCCGAAACCATCCATGATTTTTACGGCTTTCCAGAGGCCTTATATCAACTCAGCTATCCGGCGCCGGGAGCACCGGACCTGGCCCGCCACGCTGCCGAGTTGCTGAGCAATGCCAATCTTACCTGTGGCGTCTCCCCGGACCGGGGCCTTGATCACGGCACTTGGATCCCCTTGATGATGATGTTCCCCGACGCCGATGTGCCCGTAACGCAACTGTCCATCCAGCCGGCCCTGGGCCCTGGGGCGCACCTTGAATTGGGTCGGGCCTTGGCGCCGCTTCGCGAAGAAGGGGTGCTGGTCCTGGCCAGCGGCGGGGCGGTGCATAATTTGCAATCATTCCGTCCCGGTTCGACCGAGGTTTCAGATTGGGCGCAGCGTTTTGATGATTGGTTGGTCTCCACCGCCGAGGCCGGTGACGCCGATGCGCTTGTCGATTATAGAAACCTCAGTCCGGACGGCGCCAAGGCGCATCCCCAAGACGAACATTACCTGCCGTTGCTTGTCGCGTTGGGGGCGGGCGGCGAGAAAGCCGGTGGTCGGGTGTTGCACCGGGGTTTCATGGACGGTGATTTATCGATGACGGCGTTGGCGTTTGCATAAACCGCCGATAGGCTTCGGTGTCATCGATATCGTCGAGGCTTTCCAGCACCGTATGGGTTTGGTTCGCCTTGAGGTTGGCAATGGTGTCGGAAAGCGCGTGTTCCGTTGACCAGCGGACGCCTTCAAAAATATCGGTGAAGGCCGGCCGGCGTTTCAGGCCGACCAGCCAATAGCCGCCGTCCCGGGCCGGGCCGAAGACGGCGTCATGGCGACCGAGCGCCTTGAACGCGCTTGCGGCGTGGTCAGGCCGGATGGCGGGGACATCGGTGCCGACGATGACCACCGGCCCCGGCGGCAGGCTTTTCGCGACGCCGGCCATGCGCCTGCCGAGATCGCCGGGGCCTTGCGTGATCCGTCCGAAACTTTGCGGCCAAAAGCGTTGCTGGAAGATGGACGTGTCGGGCGTCACCGCCAGCCAGCACCGCCAACGCGGATCATCAGCCAGCGGGCGGACGACGGCTTTAAGGGTATTTCGCGCAAAGGCCCAGGCTTTGAGGACGCCGATGTCGGCGGCGAGGCGGGTCTTGACCCGGCCGATGCGTGGTGCACGCGCGAAGACGACCAGATGGTTGGTTAGTCTCATTCGTAAAGCCTAGCGATTAGGCGCAGCGGGAAGCCGCTTAAATAAAGGCCGACGCAGAGAAGGTTGCGGGCCGGGCGCAACCAATAGCCATCCCGCCGGTAGCGTTCGACCGAGGTCACAGCGGCGGTCGGCAGGAGGTGAAGCCGCTTGGCGCCGATGCGCCGGGCGATGTCGACGTCTTCCATAAGCGGTATTTGCGCGAAGCCGCCAATGGCGTCGTAAAAATCGCGGCTGATTAATAATCCCTGATCGCCATAGGGAAGCGCCAGCGCCCGGCACCGCCAATGGACCAAGGCCTCAACGCGCCTAGCTGGCGCCCCGGGGTCGTTCAAGGCGAAGTGGAAGTAGCCTGCGTGGAAACGGTTGCCCATATCGGCCATGAAATTCTGGACGATGTGGCCCCATCCCGGTTGCGGGCGTGTGTCGGCGTGCAAAAACAAAAACCAATCACCGATGGAGACGGCGGCGCCGGCGGACAATTGCGGGCCGCGCCCACCGGGAACGGCGATAAAGGCGGCGGCGGCCTTGGCGGCAATGGTTGGCGTGGCATCGGTGGAACCGCCGTCCGCGACGATGATCTCGGAAGATAATTTGGCCTGGGCGACGGCGGCCAAAGTTGCCTCCAATTCCGCCGCGGCGTTAAGGGTCGGGATAATGATGCTGAGCAAGGCAGTGGTTTTTCATGGTCGTTCGGACATTGCCTGAATATATCACACCCCGCGCAAGCTGCGTCCATTTTGAGAAGGGAGGCAAAAGAACAAACAAATCAAAGAGCTACGCTTACTTTTTTTGAGAACATCATTGCATTTATCGCCAGCGAGAGCTGGATTAATTTGAGCGGCGGCTCGCCGGCCGATCTAACATTAACGGACCTGACCGGTTACAATTTCACTAAAATTTCTCCGCAAGGGCGAAACTGGTGGGCGCCGTCAGGTGCGGCTGCATCCTGATCGGCGCCGATCTTAGGGAAAGCGATCTGTTCAGCGCCGATTTCCGCGGCGCCGACCTGACCAGCGCTTTGGTTGAAGATTAGGCCGAGGCGTAAGCCGACCGTCCCCTAATGGAGCGTAGTTGCGGCTTGTTCAGCCGGGTTGCCCACATCCTGGGTGTCTTCGGCGACCATTTCCAAGTAGGACTTTAAGGGCAGATCGCTTTCAATCACATGCCCGGTTAGCCACTCCTGCAAAAACGTACCGATTTCAACGGCGACATCGGTGACATTGTCTTCGGTGGCTTTCATTGCTTTCAGCTTAAACCCATTAAACTTTTCAATCAGCACCCGATGTTCTTTTTGATGATCTTCGCGGAACGGAAACGCACATTCTTTATGCAGTTTTTCTTCGCGCAGGAAGTGGGTTTGCATGTATTCCGTAAAAGCCAACAGATGGGGCACCATTTGATCGGCGGTTATATAGCTGACAATGCCTTCGTTGAAGTCGTTGATGAGCTTTAACAGAGTCCTGTGATCGGCATCGATAACATCCTTATCGATAACAAATTGATCTCGCCATTGAATTTTCTTTACGGATTTTGCCGCCGCGTATCGTTTCCTAGCGTTATTGGCAAAGCGGACCCGTTCTTCTTCTGCTTTTTTCTGAGATTTTTTAATCGAGATTCCGATGACGACGACCCCAAAGGCGACAACACCAAAAACAATGAGAAAAATATAATGTTCCATCGTAACCGTATCCTCTGAGGCGGAAAACCAATCGTTAAACCATCATTTAAAAAGTCGAAAAAAATACATAACACGTCGAGTCTATAAATCCAATTGTATGCATGCGGGAATCTGCGTTGAAATAGAATTTTATCCACAGGGTATAAATTGTTCTTGTAATGTTCCTTATTATTGCTACAAAGGAGCATGGTTGCTTCTCATTCTCCCCTGCCCGTAAAAGGCCGGGGTGCGGTATCTAATAAAGCCGGCCGGTTTGAGGCCCATGATCGCGAAGCCGCCGATGACGGCTGGGATTTGGACGACACCGATGTCGCCCCCTTGCGCACCGTTGTCACCATGGAAACGCCGCGCACCATCATCGCCAGGAATACATCGCCGGACATCCCGTTTGATCGTTCCATCAACCCCTATAAAGGCTGCGAACATGGCTGCATTTACTGTTTCGCGCGGCCCAGCCATGCCTATATGGGGCTGTCGCCGGGGCTGGATTTTGAAAGCCGCCTGTTCGCCAAGCCGAACGCGGCGGAATTGCTGGAACAAGAACTTTCGAAACCGTCCTACAAGCCCCGGACCTTGCATCTCGGTTCCAACACCGATCCGTACCAGCCGATTGAAAAAAAGCACCGCATCACGCGGGGCATTCTTGCTGTGCTGTCGGCCTTCAACCACCCGGTTTCGATCACCACGAAATCGGCACTGGTCTGCCGCGACATTGATGTGCTGGCGCCGATGGCGGCGAAGGGCCTAGTTAGTGTCGCCATTTCGCTGACCAGCCTGGATAACACCCTGGCCCGCGCCTTGGAACCGCGTGCGCCGAGTCCAAAAAATCGTCTAAACGCGATGGCGGTGTTGGCGGACGCCGGCATTCCGGTGGCGGTGATGGCGGCGCCGATGATCCCGGTGCTCAACGATTCAGAACTGGAACGGATCATGGAACGCGCCGCCCAGCATGGGGCGCTAGCCGCCGGTTATATTCTGCTGCGGTTGCCGTTGGAAATTAAAGACCTGTTCGCCGAATGGCTGAATGCGCACGCGCCCGACATGGCCGCGCACGTGTTGAGCCAGGTCAGCGAAACGCGGTCCGGCGCGATGTACGTTTCCGAATTTCACACCCGCATGACCGGCACCGGCCACCGGGCGGAACTGCTGGCTAACCGGTTCGGCCTGGCGTGTAAGCGCTTCGGCCTGAAACCGGCGCGCGGCGACGGCTATCAGATGGATGCATCGCAGTTCAGGCCGCCGCCCAACCTTCTGTATCCAAAGCCGGGTGATCAATTGCGATTGCTGTAAAGAAAAACCCCCGCCAAAGCAGGGGTCGAACACATCCTCCGGGCAAAAACGACCTCGCCCTGGTTTTTTTTATTATCTGGTATAGTCTATCGTTTCAAGTTCCAGCCTATACAGTGCTTATGCGCCGCCGCCGTCTTCTTCAAGGCGTGCGTCGGGACGTTTCCAAATATGTTCGTCGCCGCATGAGGAGCACCGGATCAGTCTTTGGCCGATTTTAATGTTCTCAAAGGACGGCCAATCGAAGGTCATTCCCGTATAAACCGGCTCACCGGTTTCCGGACAGTCAATCATTACACGTGCCATATTCACCTCTTTTTCCCACCTAGGGCTATCTCACCCCGCCACAATATACCACATTCGAATACGTTTTCCCAAATCCCCACCTGAAACCGTTATCAAACAAGGTCTTGCCTCGAGTACCGGAAACCTCATTGACGTGGTATTTTGGTTTTGTCGGGACGATTCGCCCAAATTTCGAAAGCGGGACGCAAAAAATGCCGGATTTCAGGTACGAAGACGCAGCACGGGCAGCCGGCCACGGCCTGATTTGCGGCGTCGATGAGGCCGGGCGCGGCCCATGGGCGGGGCCGGTCGTCGCCGGTGCGGTGATTCTCGACCGCGCGACCCTGCCGCTGGACCTTGCGGACGGCCTGGATGATTCAAAAAAGCTCAAACCGGCGCGGCGGCGGGAACTGTTGGGGCAATTGCAGGGCGTTGCGGTAATCGGCGTCGGCATCGCCGATGTTGTTGAGATTGACGATCTAAATATTCTCCAGGCGACGATGCTGGCGATGACCAGGGCCGTCGAAGGATTAAGCGATATCCCGGACATGGCGCTTATTGACGGCAACCGGGCCCCCAAGATCGGCTGTGCCACCCAATGCGTGGTCAAGGGCGATGCCAAAAGCTTGTCGATCGCCGCCGCCTCCATCGTCGCCAAGGTGACCCGCGACAAAATCATGACGGATTTGGCCGGCGCCTTCCCCGGCTATGGCTGGGAACACAACGCCGGTTACGGCACCAAGGAACACCAGGGCGCGCTGGCATTGCTCGGCGTCACCCCCGAACACCGGCGCAGCTACGCGCCGATTCGAAAGATTCTCGGGGTCTAGATATTGCGGTCAATGAGTCACCGACTCCTATATATAGAGTCCGGGAGTCCGCCTAAGTCATTGAATCCATTTAATTGTTGACGCGGACTCACGGCTTGCCCATTGTCGGCGTCATGGGCAGAGGCACAAAAAGCAAAGAACTAAAATCCAGGGACGTGAACGACAAGGAAGGCCGAATTCTCCAGGGAGAATGCCTTGATGTCATGGCCTCGCTGCCGGAAGCGTCGGTCGACTTGGTCTTCGCCGACCCGCCGTATAACCTGCAATTGTCGGCCGAGTTATTGCGGCCCAACAACCACAGCCGCGTCGACGGCGTCGATGATGAATGGGACCAGTTCGAAACCTTCAAAGCCTATGATGCGTTCACCACCGATTGGCTGCAGGCGGCCAGGCGGTTGCTGAAACCCGATGGCTCCCTGTGGGTGATCGGATCCTACCACAACATTTTCCGGGTCGGCGCGACACTACAGGATTTGGGCTTCTGGATTCTGAATGATGTCATTTGGCGCAAGACCAATCCGATGCCGAATTTTCGCGGCCGGCGCTTCACCAATGCGCACGAAACCCTGATCTGGTGCGCGCGCGACAAGGATTCTCGCTATCGCTTCAATTATGAGGCCATGAAAAGCCTCAACGAAGACCTGCAAATGCGTTCCGACTGGTTGCTGCCGCTGTGCACCGGGCCGGAACGGTTGAAAAAGGACGGCAAAAAGGCGCACCCGACGCAAAAGCCGGAATCGCTGCTGCATCGGGCTATCCTGGCCTCGACGGAAGTCGGTGACGTGGTTCTGGACCCGTTTTTCGGTTCCGGCACCACCGGCGCCGTCGCCAAGAAACTGGGGCGGCGCTACATCGGCATCGAACAGGACGCCGGCTACGTCAAGATCGCCACGGAAAGGTTGTCCAAGGTTCGGAAGGCTTGCGAGGATGAATTGCTGTCGACGCCGTCGAAACGCGCCCAACCCCGCATCCCCTTCGGCTGGCTGGTCGAACGCGGCATTTTGGAGCCCGGCGTCACCCTGACCGATCACCGCGGCCACTATAAGGCCCGCGTCCGCGCCGACGGCACCCTGATCTCCTCTGATTTCAAGGGCTCCATCCACCAGGTCGGCGCCTTCGTCCAGAAAGCCCCGGCCTGCAACGGCTGGCAGTTCTGGCACGCCGAGGACAACGGCAAGCGGGTGGTGATCGACGTCTACCGCCAGAAGCTGCGCGCGGAACTGCATTAACAGCCGTCATTCCCCGGCCTGTCCGCAGGGCGTACACTTCCAACCATGAACAACCAGGACACCGGACTGCAGCGCCGTCTCGGCCTCGGGCTGCTGACCCTTTACGGCCTCGGCACCACCGTCGGCGCGGGAATTTACGTGCTCGTCGGCAAGATCGCCGAGCGCGCCGGGGAATTCGCGCCGGTTTCCTTCCTGCTGGCCGCTTTTCTCGTCGGCTTCACCGCCTTGAGCTACGCCGAGTTGTCGTCGCGTTACCCGAAAAGCGCCGGCGCGGCCGTTTACGTCAGCGAGGGGTTCGCCCTGCCGGCGCTGGCGATCATCGTCGGATTATTGGTCATCGCCGCCGGCGTGGTGTCGTCGGCGACCCTGGTGCAAGGGTTCGCCGGCTATTTCGGCGAACTGGCGGCGCTTCCAAAGTGGGTATTGAGTTTAGCGGCGGTCGCCGTCCTGGTCGCCGTCGCCTGTTGGGGCATCGGCGAATCGGTGATCATCGCTTCGCTGCTCACCCTGCTTGAGGTCGGTGGGCTGGGAATGGTGATCTGGGCCGGACGCGAAACCCTGATCGACCCGGCGGCGGTGTGGGCGGTTCTGACGGCACCCCTGCAAGCGGCCCCGTGGTCGGGAATATTGGCGGGGTCGTTTCTTGCCTTTTTCGCCTTCATTGGCTTTGAGGACATCGTCAACGTTGCCGAAGAGGTCAAGGACGAACGCCGTACTCTGCCTACCGCCATTGGCCTGACGTTGGGGTTGACGGCGGTCCTGTATCTGGCCGTGGCGGCGGTCGCCGTATACGCCATGCCCGCCGCCGACCTGGCGGCAAGTCCGGCGCCATTGGTGGAAATCTACGAGCGTAAAACGGGCCAGGCGGGAACCGTATTGGTTCTGATCGGCACCTTCGCCGTCATCAACGGAGCCCTAATCCAGATCATCATGGCCGCGCGGGTGGTTTACGGCATGGCGTCTCAGGGCTGGCTGCCGACGGCCGTGGCGTCGGTCAACACCCGCACCCGCACACCGGTCACGGCGACGTTCATAATCGGAGGCGTGGTCTTGGCGTTGGCTCTTGCCGGCGAATTGGAAGTGCTGGCGCAAACGACAACGGTGTTCATTCTTTGCGTTTTTACCCTGGTCAATGCGGCGCTTTTTCGGATCAAGTGGCGAGGATCGGTGCCTTCGGGCAGCCTGACGGTGCCCTTGTGGGTGCCGGCGACAGGCGCCGTGACCAGCGCGGTGTTCCTGGTGTTGACGGTGGCCGACCTGCTTGCCACCGCCGGGGGTTAGGGCTGGTTACCCCTATCGCGTCGGCCCTTATCGGGTGGGAACGGGCTCGTCGCCGGCATAGTCGTAGAAGCCTTTGCCAGATTTGCGGCCGAGCCAGCCGGCTTCGACATATTTGACCAGCAACGGACAGGGCCGGTATTTGGTATCGGCGAGGCCGTCATGCAGCACATGCATCACCGCCAAACAGGTATCCAATCCGATGAAATCAGCCAGTTCCAGCGGCCCCATGGGATGGCGGGTGCCGAGCTTCATGGCGGTGTCGATGGCTTGCACCGAGCCGACGCCTTCGTAAAGCGTGTAAATGGCCTCGTTGATCATCGGCAGCAGGATGCGGTTGACGATAAAAGCGGGGAAGTCTTCGGCATTGACCGGCGATTTGCCTAGTTTTAATGCCAGATCGCTAACCGTCTTATAGGTGTCTTCGTCGGTGGCGATGCCGCGGATCATTTCAACCAGGTCCATGCGCGGCACCGGATTCATGAAATGCATGCCGACGAATTTGCCGGGCCGGTCGGTCTGTGCGCCCAACCGGGTGATCGAAATCGATGACGTGTTGGTGGCGATGATGGTGTCCGGGCCGAGGTGCGGGCAGAGGTCCTTGAGAATCTGCTTTTTGATCTGTTCGTCTTCGACGGCGGCCTCGATAACCAACTGGCAGTCCTTGAACCCCTTGTAGTCCTTGGCCGTGGAGATTTTCGCCAGCGCCGCTTTCATGTCGGCGTCGGTGATCTCGTCACGGTTGACCCGGCTGCTCATGCCCTTTTCGATATCGGCGTGGACTTTCTTGAGGATATCCGCGTTGGCGTCGGTCATGATCACGTCGAACCCGGCGACGGCGCAAACATGCGCAATGCCCTTGCCCATTTGGCCGCAGCCGATGATGCCGATTTTTTTAATGTCTAAAGCCATATTCTAATCCTTAAGCCCTCATGGGAGACCTTTTTGGGGTTACTTGTCCAGTGCCGATGACAATTCCGGCAGCACATCGAACAGGTCCGCGACCAGACCGTAATCGGCGACCTGGAAAATCGGCGCGTCTTCGTCCTTGTTGATGGCGACGATGACTTTCGAATCCTTCATCCCGGCCAGGTGTTGAATGGCGCCGGAAATGCCGACGGCGATGTAAAGATCAGGGGCGACGACCTTGCCGGTCTGGCCAACCTGAAAATCGTTGGGCACAAAGCCAGCATCGACGGCGGCGCGGCTGGCGCCGACGGCGGCGCCGAGCTTGTCGGCAATGGCCTCAAGCAGATGAAAATTGTCACCCGATTGCATGCCGCGGCCGCCGGAAATGACGATCTTGGCGCTGGTCAGTTCGGGCCGTTCGGATTTGGTCAGCTGCTGGCTGACGAAGGCCGAAAGCCCAGCATCGCTGGCGCCGCCGATGTCTTCGATGGCGGCGCTGCCGCCGCCCCCTTCACCGGATAATGCAGCCGGCTCGAACGCGGTGGTGCGCACGGTAATGACCTTGATCGCATCCTTGCTTTTGACCGTGGCCATGGCGTTACCGGCATAGATCGGCCTGACGAAGGTATCGGCGTCGATGACGGCGGTGATTTCGGAAATCTGGGCAACGTCCAGCAACGCCGCCACACGCGGCATCAGGTTTTTGCCGAACGTCGTCGCAGGCGCCAACAAGTGGCTATACCCGCCGCCTAAGCCCTGGATCAGCGGCGCCAGGTTTTCCGGCAAGCCATGCGCCAGCGCCGCGTCATCGGCAACCAGCACGTTGCGGACACCGTCCACGGCTGCTGCGGCTTCCGCCGCCGGGCGGCAACCGGAACCGGCGATCAGTACCGTGACGTCGCCGAGACCCAAAGCCGCGGTAACGGTGTTTAATGTTGCCGCTTTCAGGGCGGCGTTGTCGTGTTCGGCAATGACCAGGACGCTCATCAGATCACCTTCGCTTCGCTGCGCAGTCTTTCGACCAGCTCGGCGGCATTGGCGACGATGACCCCGCGCTCGCGACCTTGGGGCGCTTCCACCGACACGATTTCCAGTCGGGGCGTGACGTCGACGCCCAGATCGTCGGGCGTCATCACATCGATGGGCTTTTTCTTGGCCTTCATAATATTCGGCAGCGACGCATAGCGCGGCTCATTGAGGCGCAGATCGACGCTGACGACCGACGGCATGGTCAATGACAGGGTTTCCAGGCCGCCGTCGACCTCGCGGGTAACGTCGATTTTTCCGTCGGTGAACGCCAGCTTCGAGGCGAAGGTGCCCTGGCTCCAGCCCAACAACGCCGCCAGCATTTGTCCGGTCTGGTTGTTATCATCGTCGATGGCCTGCTTGCCGAGGATAATCAGGTCGGGGCTTTCCTTGTCGACGACCGCCTTCAGCAGCTTGGCGACGGCAAGCGGTTCCAGCCTGGTATCGGTCTCAACCAGGATGCCGCGGTCGGCGCCCATGGCCAGGGCGGTGCGGATGGTTTCTTGACACGGTTTCGGGCCTAAGGACACGGCGATCAGCTCATCCGCCGTGCCGGCCTCGCGCATCCTGACGCCTTCTTCGACGGCGATTTCGTCGAACGGGTTCATGGACATTTTGACGTTGCCGGTCTCGACCCCGGTGTTGTCGCTTTTGACCCTGATTTTTACGTTGAAATCGATGACTCGCTTAACCGCGACAAGAACTTTCATGAATCCGCCATTTATGATTAAAAATCGCAGAAGTCCGGTCTATTTGCCCACTTCGCACATGCACAATAAAACGAAGGAAACCCGAGGTCAAGCGGGCTTTGTATACAATTTAATGGGGGCGATTATAGCAAATCCCGAGCGAATGGACTCATTCGCGACGACGAATTTGCGGTTAAAATACCTTAGCGGTTGGCGCCGGGCACCCACAGGACGTCGATTTGGCCATGGTCGTTGACATGCCGGGCAAGGACGAACAGGTGATCGGACAACCGATTGGCGTATTGAATGGCGATCGGGTTGACAGTCTCGGTTTCGGCCAGCGCACACATCAGCCGTTCACAGCGCCGGACCACGGTGCGGCCCAGGTGCAGCCAGGCGGCGGCCTCATTGCCGCCGGGCAGGATGAAGGACGTCAACGGCTGCAAGCCGGCATTGATGGCGTCAATTTCGGCTTCAAGGCGCGTCACCTGCCCCTCGCTCATGCGTAGCGACTCGTCTTTGCCATCGCCCTCCTGGGGACGGCAGAGGTCGGCGCCGAGGTCGAACAGGTCGTTCTGGATGCGGCCCAGCATGGCATCAATCTCAAAGTCGGTGTGCAGCCGGGCCAGACCGATGACGGCGTTGGCCTCGTCGGCGGTGCCGTAGGCCTGGACGCGCAGATCGTTCTTGGCGACGCGCGCGCCGCCGCCGAGCGATGTCGCCCCCTTGTCACCGCCGCGGGTGTAAATCTTGTCCAGTTTTACCATCGAGTCAGGCTCTTATGGTTTCAGTCCACCGCAAGATAGACCATTAGCGCCAGAATGGCGACGGCGATGCCCTGTAAAATAACCCTGGCCCGCATCAGATGGTTGGCATGGCGGAGATAGAAATCCCCGTGGACGCCGAAGGAAATGACGCCGACCGCCAGCACCGCCACCGTCACGAACATGGCAAAACCAAGAAGATAGGGAAGAACGGTTTGCATCCTCCTGATATAGTCTCATATCGGCTTAAGGTCATTGATAAAGATCAAAACAACAAGGGACACCTGCCCAAATGGATGACGATACCTTTAAGGGCCTCAGCGCCATCACCACCGCCACCATCACCATGCAGCTGTTGAAACGCGGCATCCGCAATGTCTCGATGGCCGGTGTGCGGCCCCTGAACGAGCCCGTGCAACGGATTGTCGGCCCCGCCTATACGCTGCGCTATGTGCCGCTGCGCGAAGATTTATCGACGCCGGCGGCCCTCGGCGGGGCCGATTATCCACCCCGCCTCGCCATCGAACAGGCGCCCGAAGGCAGCGTGCTGGTTATCGATGGCCGTGGCCGTGGCGATCTCGCCGTGGTCGGCGATCTGCTGACGGAACGATTAAAAATACGCGGCGTCGCCGCTGTCGTATCTGACGGCGGCATCCGTGATTGCACCGAGTCCCTGGCCGTCGGCCTGGCGCTGTATGCCGCCGGTCCCGCCGCCCCACCCAGCGTCGCCGGCCACACCGCCGCCGACCTGCAAACCCCAGTGGCGTGCGGAGGCGTCGCCGTGTTCCCCGGGGACATCATTGTCGGCGATAGCGACGGCGTCGTCGTCATCCCCCAGGCCTTGGCCGCCGAAATCGCCCGCGACGGCGTTGAACAGGAACGCTATGAGCGTTTCGCCAAGCTGAAGATCCAGGAAGGCCGCCCGGTCCCCGGCGTCTATCCACCCAACAAAAAAACCAAGGCCGAATACGCCGCATGGGCGGAAAGCGGCGGCGACGAAGGATGAGGGGTGTTATCCGTAAAGAACCCGGCGAAAATCCAGCAAATCAATACAAAGGTATTCCTTTTCCCCCAAGGATTTTCTTTGCTTCGCCGTGAACTCTGGACTGTAAAGCGCTTTTTCAACTGTCCACCCGGTGAATTGCTTCCCTTCCTTGGTTCTTAGGAAGCGGTCTATGTGGGTTGCGAATTTTTTCAAGGATTGCCCAGTATGAGCGTCGGCATCCCGTTTGCATGATCCAAAACGAACAATACGAGCATCCTCATTTGAAGCGACCAAATCTATCTCAATATCGGAACCATCAACCTTGTTCCAATATCCGCGAATAATATCGGTGAGTTCAAAATCTCCGACGCCTTTTTGTGATGCTTCCTCGGTAAGGTGCCGGATCATTTTCTCGAAAGCATACCCCTCATGAACCGCCAACATCTTGTCGGTTCGTTCCAGAGGTTTAGGTTTTGGCTGTACCCTTGCCATTTGAACGTTTCGGGAAATGGCTTTCAACCATGCTGCCAAAAAGTTGTCGGTAATGACGTAGCGGGCCTTTCGGGATGATTTTCCGGCAAAGATCGGCTGAAGTTTTTCCACCATCTGATATCTATCGGTGAGCGTGGAAAGATATCCACCCAGTTGTTTTTCACCGCCGGAACCGGCCCGTCCGTATTCAGATTTTAAGTCGCTGTAGGAACAAGGCCCCCGGTTGGCGAGAATTTTAAGGACGCTGTCGTACCGTCCCCGCAGTTCCCGCAGGAACCAATTGGTCGCTTCGTCGCGAAGGGGACTTGATCCTTCGAAAAACAGATTGAGCAAAGTAGATTGGCGGTAATCATCTCGCAAAGAAAGGATTCCCTGATCAAAACAGTCCCGGTAAAATTTTGGAACACCCTCGAAAATCGCCCACAGAAATAACCAGTGGCGGGCGCCCTCGACTTCATGTGCATCAAACATTTCAAACAGGGTTTCGAAATCCCAGTGATCGATTGAGATTCGATTGGTTACCCTGTTGAAAAGCGGAGAGTCATGATCCTCGAGAATTGCCGTCATTTCTGTATGAATGGAGCCTAATACGAACAAGCCACCCTTTTTGGTGTCTCTCAACTTGTCGACTTCGGCCTGTAGAAATGAGGTGAAGGGTGATAGGCCTTTTCGATGAAAATACTGAAATTCGTCGATGGTGGCGATGAAGCCTATTTCACAAAGACCGCAGATTAAATAAGCCATATCAGAGAAAGTGTGAATTTTTTGAGCAGTTGGAGTATCTACTCCCTGATCCTCAAGAGCCTCTTGAAATGCCTGAACAACCCCCCTTTCGTCACTGTCGGGAACTTGAAAATAAAAGTGTTGGATATCGGGTCTTTGTTTCAGGGCTCGTTGGATCAGCGTGGTCTTGCCGATACGACGACGCCCTGAGATGGCGCAAAAGAACCAACGGCCCGACGAGATAATTTTTTCAATCTCCGCCAGTTCACTATTACGACCGTAAAAACCCCAATGTTTTTCCATGGTTATGAACTTATTACAGTTAACGTAATAAAACTTACGTTATTCGTAATTTCGTTTCAAGGTAGAAAAAGTTGAAATCTTGTGAGACTTAAAGCTTCGATCTTTAGCCTGCCGCCTGAACCGTGTCCGTCGGCGGCACCGGAACGTGGGGGCACCGTGATCGGCGGCTCGTCCTCTTCCGGCGGGTTGGGATTGGCTAACGTTCGGGGATTGACCCAGGCTGTGTAATAACGCTTACGGTTTTCTCTGTGAGAGCCCTCTGCAGGATTTGATAATTTTTTAAGGTAGGTTTTTCAGTTTTGCCGATTTGTTTGTTTATCGGGAACTGGCGGGCTTGATTTGCTGTTTTGGTGACGTTTTGGCCGGATACGGGCTCAAAATGAAGCCGACGAGCATCTACGCGGCCCTCATCGCCGCGATCAATGGGTGGATGCCGATGATGTCGATGACGCGCTTGAGATTGTAGGCCAGAACATGCAGCGCCATTTCGGTGCCGACCCGTTTCAGGGTTTTCATCTGGAAGTGGGTGTATCCCATCCAGGATTTAATGGTTCCGAACGGATGCTCAACTGTCTCACGACGCTGGCGCATTTTCTCAGGGTGTTCATCGAGACGTTGCTGGACAGCCTCGAGACCATGTTCATGTTCCCAGCGGGTAGCGAGCAACACTTTCCTCAATCTGATCCATGCGACGTTTCACTTTGCCCCGCGTGAAGTTCTTGTCGCGAGTGTTGACGGCCTTAAACTTACTTCCGTCAATCGCTACGCTGGCATCGGCAAAAAGATTAAGCTGGCGGCATAGCCCGACGAACTGAGCGCAAACTTTACGGATCGCAGAGCCATTGTCTTTACGAAAGTTGGCAATCGTTTTGTGATCCGGCACCAGGCGACCGGTCAACCACATCACTTCAACATTACGTCCCGCTTCGCGTTCCAAACGGCGGCTTGATTGAACCCGGTTGAGATACCCGTAGATATAGAGCTTGAGCAAAACCGAAGGATGATACCTCGGTCTGCCAGTTGCCAGAGGTTCAACTCGGCTAAAGCCCAGGCCACCGAGATCAAGCTCATCGACAAACACATCGACCACACGAACGGGATTGTTCTCGTCAACATAATCATCCAGACGTTCGGGAAAAATAGTGCTCTGGCTGCGGTCCTCGCCTTCGACAAAACGCTTCATAAAACCCTCCCGACAAAACTATGGGAGAATCATATCATGCATCACGTTTTTACACAGCCTGGACCCTGAACGGACGGATCATTTGCCTTTGCCGGCTTCGATCGCTTCTCTTTCCATCTCCAAGGCCAGCCATTCCTCCTCGAGGACGGCGAGGCTGCCCTCGGCGTCCTGAAGGACGGCGGCGGCGGTGTTGAAGGCTTCGGGGTCGCGGGCGTAGAGGTTGGGATCGGCAAGTGTTTTGCGATGGGATTCTATTTGGCGCTCCAACGCCGTTATTTCTCGCGGCAGGGTTTTTAGGGCGTGGGTTTGATGGAAGGACAGCTTGCCTTTGCGGCCCGGTGGGGAGGAAGCCGGGGATGACGCCGAGGCGGCCGGCGACTTTTTCGCCATTTTTTCCTCCTCTACGGCGAGGCGTTGCTGGGCCAACATATCGGTGTAGCCGCCGGCGTATTCGACCCAGCGTCCGTCGCCTTCGTATGCGATCACCGAGGTCACAACGCGGTCAATGAAGTCGCGGTCATGGCTGACCAGCATCACCGCGCCCTGGTAATCTGCCAGCATTTCCTGCAACAGGTCGAGGGTTTCCAGGTCGAGGTCGTTGGTCGGCTCATCGAGAACCAGCAGGTTCGACGGGCTGGCCAGCGCCCGCGCCAGCATCAGGCGGCCGCGTTCTCCGCCGGACAGCTCACCGATGGGTGTCTGGGCCTGTTCAGGGGAAAACAGAAAATCCTTCATGTAACTGATGACGTGCCGGGTCTGGCCCGCCACCGAGACCATATCGCCACCGCCGCCGGTCAAGGTGTCGGCCAGGGTGGCTTTGGCATCGAGGCTTTCGCGCTTCTGGTCGAGGGTAACCATTTGCACCGACGCGCCAAGCCGCGCCGTTCCATGATCCGGTTGGCTGACGCCGGTCAGAATGTTGAGCAGGGTCGTCTTGCCGGCGCCGTTGGGACCGATAAAACCAACCCGGTCGCCGCGCAGGATGCGAACCGAAAAGTCGATGATGATGTCCGGGCCGCTATCATAAGACTTGCTGATTGACTCGGCCTCGGCGACCAGCTTGCCGGAGACATTGCCTACCGTGACGGTCATTTTAACGTCGCCGGTCACCTTCCGAAGTTGGCTGCGTTGTTGTCTCATCTCAACAAGATCGCCGAGGCGCCGCTGATTGCGTTTCCGGCGCGCCGTGACCCCGTACACGAGCCAGTGGTTTTCCGCGACGATCCTGCGGTCGAGCTTGTGCCGGTCGAGCGCTTCCTGCTCAAGCGTTTCGTCGCGCCATTCCTCGAAATCGGCGAACCCCTTGTCGAGGCGGTTGATCTGCCCGCGATCCAGCCAGACGGTGGCCCTGGACAGGTTTTCCAGGAAGCGGCGGTCATGGCTGATCATCACAATGGCCGAGGGCAGTCCTTTCAGTTCCTTCTCCAGCCACTGAATGGCCGGCATATCCAGATGGTTTGTCGGCTCGTCGAGAAGCAGGATGTCGGGCTTCGGCGCCAGGGCGCGGGCCAGCGCGCAACGCCGGGCCTCGCCGCCGGAAAGGCGCGCAGGGTTTTCCCCGCCACTGAGGCCCAACAGGTCGAGCAGGTGTTGGGCTCTGTGCGATGGCTCGTCCGGGTCCATGCCTTCTTCGACATAGTCGAGGGTGGAGCCATACCCGGAAAGGTCCGGCTCCTGGGGCAGATAGCGGATTGTCGTGCCCGGCTGAAGAAAGCGTTCGCCACGGTCGGGGTCGACCAGACCGGCGGCGATCTTGAGCAGGGTCGACTTGCCCGAGCCGTTGCGCCCGACCAGGCAAAGCCGGTCGCCCTTGGAAATCGAAATCTCGGCCCCCTCAAGCAGGGGGGTGCCGCCGAAGGTTAGATCAATGTCGCGGAGGATGAGAATTGGCGGGGCCATGGATTACTTGGAACTGAACCTAACAACGTTGTCCGACGAGCCCACACGACGTCCAGATGAAGCGAACCCTGGTTCCATGAGCGCCTACGAGAACAGTGAAATAGGTTTTTGCGCCTTGATTAGCAAGCCGCGTCTCTGGCTCCACCCATCGCTCAGTCAGAAACCGCCACCGCAACCGGCTGCTCCGGCTTTTTGCCGAAGAGGCGCTGCAGCTTCTCGAAATACAGATAGATGACCGGGGTCAGGAACAGGGTGATGACCTGCGATACCGCCAGACCGCCGACGACGGCGATGCCGAGCGGGGCGCGCGCCTCGGCGCCGACGCCGACGCCGAGGGCGATCGGCAAGGAGCCGGCGAGCGCCGCGAAGGTGGTCATCATGATCGGCCGGAAACGCAGCAGACAGGCGTCATAGATCGCCGACTCCGGGTCCTTGCCCTCGGTGCGCTGCCCCTGCAGGGCGAAGTCGATCATCATGATGGCGTTCTTTTTGACGATGCCGACCAGCATGATGATGCCGACAAAGCCGTACAGCGTCAGCGGCACGCCGGCGATCATCAGCGCCAGCAGTGCGCCGAAGCCCGCCGCCGGCAGGCCGGACAGAATGGTCAGCGGGTGGATAAAGCTTTCGTACAGAATGCCGAGCACCAGATAGACGACCAGCACCGCCATCGCCAGCAGCATGCCCATGTTCCTGAGCGAGTCCTCGAAGGCTTCGGCGTTGCCGCCAAACCGAGTGGCGATGGAGCCGGGCATGCCGACGCGGGCTTCGATCACGCGAATGCGGTCGATGGCGGTTCCCAGGGACACCTCCGGCGCTAGGTTGAACGATAGGGTCACCGCCGGCAACTGCCCCTGGTGGCTGATCGACAGCGGCGCCACCTGGCTGCTGACCGTGGTCACCGTGTCGAGGCGGATTTGCTGGCCGGTGTTTGACGGCACATACAACTTGGACAGGCTGGAGACCTTTTTCTGGAAGTCGGGGTGGACCTCGAGGATCACCGGGAACTGGTTCGAGGCCGTATAGATGGTCGAGATCTTGCGCGCCCCGAAGGCGGCGGCGAGCACCGCCTCAATCGCCTGTGCCTGCACGCCGAGCGCCGACGCGCGGTCGCGGTCGATCTTGACCAGCACCGACGGGCTGGTCACCCTGAGATCGCTGGTGACGTCCTGGAAGCCCGGCAACTGGCGGATTTCCTCGACCATGACGCCGACCCACTTGTGCAGGGTTTCGAGGTCGAGGTCCTGCATGGTGTATTGATAGTCGGCGTTGCTATGGCGCCCGCCGACGCGGATCGCCGGCGGGTTCGACACGAACACCTTGATGCCGGGAACCGTGTTGAGCTTGCGCCGCATCGTCTGCAGGATCTTGTTGATGTCGCGCTCCGGGCGCTGATCGCGCGCCTTGATGATCAGCAGCATGAACCCCTCGTTGACGGTGCGCCGGCCGCCGGAACTGCCGGCCCGCGCCAGCACCTGATCGATATTGGGATCGGCCAGCGCCAGCTGCGCGACCTGCTGCTGGTAGCCGACCAGGGCGTCGTAGGAGGCCTCATCGCCGGCCTGGGTGCGCGCGATCATGCGCCCGGTATCCTCGGACGGCAGAAAATCCTTCTGGATGGCGGTATAGAGGTAGACCGTCGCCAAAATAGTCGCGAAAAAGGACATCAGGACGCTGAACCGGTGCCTCAGGCACCAGCGCAGGCCGGCGGCATAGACGTCGCGCATGTTGTTGAAGGCGGTCTCGCCCCACAGGTACGCGCGGCCATGCTTTTCCTCGTCGCGGGTATGGATGAAGCGCGAACACATCATCGGCGTCAGCGTCAGCGATACCAGGCCGGAAACGAGGACGGCGGCGACGATGGTCAGGGCGAATTCGTTCAGCAACCGCCCGACCATGCCGCCCATGAAAATAATCGGGATGAAGACCGTCACCAGCGACGCCGTCATCGACAAAATCGTAAAGCCGACCTCGCGCGAGCCGACCAGCGCCGCCTCGACGCCCTTCAGTCCCTTTTCGCGGTGGCGGACGATGTTTTCCAGCATGACGATGGCATCGTCGACGACGAAGCCGACCGAAAGCGTCAGCGCCATCAGCGACAGATTATTCAGGCTGAAGCCGAAGACGTACATGGCGCTGAAGGTGCCAACCACCGATATCGGCAGCGCCACCGAGGCAATCAGCGTCGCCGTCAGATTGCGCAGGAACAGGAAAATCACCAGGATGACGAGGCAGGCGGCGAGGACCAGCGTGAATTCGACCTCGGCGATCGAATTGCGGATGCCCTGCGAGCGGTCATACATGACCTCCAGGTTGATCGCCGCCGGAATCTGCAGCCGCAGGCGCGGCAGCGCCTCCTTGATCTTGTCGACAATCTCGACGGTGTTCGAACCAGGCTGGCGGTAGACCGCCATCACCATGCCGCGTTCGTTGCCGAAGTAACTCGACGATTCGCGCACGTCGACGTCGTCAATGGCGCGGCCGATGTCCTGAATGCGGACCGGCGCGCCATTGTTGTAGGCGACGACCAGGCGGTTATAGGCGGCGGCGTTCTGCAGCGCCGCGGTGGTCTTGATCGAGGATTCCTGGCTGGCGCCGCTGATGGTGCCGGTCGGTAGATTGCTGTTGCCCGCCTTCACCGCGCGCTCGACCTCCAGCAGGCTCAGGTTGCGCATCGCCAGGGCGCCCGGATTGACCTGAATGCGCACGGCATAGCGCTGCCGCCCCCAGAACTGCACCTGGGCGACGCCGTCGATGGTCGACACCTCCTGCTGCAACACCGTTTCGGCGTAATTGTTGATGGTCGAAACCGGCAGCGACGTCGAGCTGAGGCGGAGATAGAAAATCGCGAAGTTGGCCGGGTTTCTTTTGCGTAGCGACGGCGGGTCCGGCATGTCGTCCGGCAAGGCGCGCACCCCCGCTGAAATTGCGGTTTGAACATCCAGTGCGGCGGCGTCGATGTTGCGGTCCAGGTCGAATTCCAGCGTAATGCTTGTCACCCCGAGTGAGCTGACGGAGGTCATCTTGCGGATGCCGGGGATCTGCGAAAACTGATTCTCCAGCGGCGTCGCCACCGAGGCGGCGACCGTTTCCGGACTGGCGCCGGGAAGTTGGGCGCTTACCTCGATCGTCGGGAAATCCACATTCGGCAATTCGGCGATGGGCAGCAGACCGTGCGCGAAGAACCCGAAAAACACGATTGCCGACATTACCAGGGTCGTCATGACTGGGCGCTGAATGCACAGTTTTGGTAAATTCATGACGTTGGCCTTTCCTTTTTGGATGGTTTGTTCGATTTTGGTTTACCGCCGCCCTGCGCCTTGTCGCCGCTGACCGCGACCGTGGCGCCCTTGAACAGGCGTAGCTGGCCGTCGGTGACGATTTTTTCGCCGGCCGCCAGCCCCTTGAGGATCGTGATATTGGCGCCACTGTCCGGACCGGTGACGATGGACCTCAATTCCACCTTATTCTTCGCCGACACCACCCACAGATAGTGACCGCTCTGGTTGATCTGAACGGCGCGAACGGGCACCTGAACGGCATCCTTGATGGTCGACAGCAGGATGCGGGCGCGGATGAACTGGCCCGGCACCAGCCGCTCATCGGGATTGTCGAAATGCGCCAGCAACTCGATCGTTCCGGTCGCCGTATCGACCTGGTTGTTGATGAAGAAAAGCCGACCGGTCGCCACCGCCGGGCTGGATCGTGTCGATACCTCGACCAGCAGTGCGTTGGCGGACATGCGGGTGCGGATTTCGTCGATATGCTGTTCCGGGGCGCCGAACGAGACGTAGACCGGCTTGGTCTCCGTAATGATCAACAGCGGCTCCGCATCGTTCGCCTTCACGACGTTGCCCGGCGTGATCAAAATTTTTCCGACGCGCCCGTTGATCGGAGATTGAATGGTGGCGTAGTTGAGATTGAGTTGGGCGAGTTCAACCTCGGCCTCGCTGGCGTGGACGGTCGCCAGCAGGGTGTCGGCTTGGGTTTTGGCGGCATCGACTTGAGTCTGGGGGGAATAGCCCTTGGCCGACAGACCGCTCAGGCGTTTCACATCGGTGACGGCCTTGGCATAGTTTGCCCGCGCCCGCGCCAAAAGCGCCTGAATTTCCTTTAATTTCGCCTGCAAAGGCCGCGGATCAAGCCTGAACAGGACGTCTCCCTTGCCGACGGTCTGCCCCTCCCGAACCAGCGCTTCAATAATCTGGCCTTCGATCCGCGATTTGATGTCGACGGTGGAGCGGGCTTTGACGGTGCCGACACCCTCCAGATAAATCGGCACCGTGTTTTTGATCGCGACCGCGACCTTGACCGGCAGCGGCCGCAAATTCCGATTGCCCTTCGCGGCCGGGCTAGGCGCCAGGGCAACAAAGGATGACGGTAACCAGCTCACGAATTGATCCCTCAATGGGGGGACTGAGTAGACGACGCCGATGGCAATGAGCAGAATGACCAAACGACCAACTGTTTTTCTCGTCATGTAAAATTCCGATAAATCCGATAAAGTAGTTTAACTGTGCCAACACTCGCCAGGATTAGGTTCCCCCAAAACGCGACATACTGGCCCTCCTTTGAAGCGCTGTCCACAATAACGTAAATGGGGATTCGTAGGTTGTTTTACAGTCCGAACCAAGCAGGAATTAGACCGTGATCCGGAAGATTTTGGCGGCCTAATCCAAAATTCTTTACAACAATAACAAAGCCGGCGTTTCGATTGGAAACTGAAGTGGTCCTAGAAATTCGGACAGTGGTCTAAGGTGTATCCCGAACCTGAGAAAGGGATACGACATGGCAAAACGACGGAACTTTACGGATCAGTTCAAAGCGAAGGTGGCGCTTGAGGCCCTTCGTGGGGACAAGACCATTCAAGAGATCGCGGCGAAGCACCAGGTGCATCCGAACCAGGTGAGCACTTGGAAGCGTCAGGCGGTCGAGGGCATGGCGGATGTCTTCGCCAAGGGAGACAAACCATGACTTATGCCTCTGACCCATTAGCGCCATCATCTGTTTTCGGGCACCGTTTTTTCGGCCCGGTCCCGTCGATCTGAACGCCCTCCTGGGTCTTGCGTTGGCGAGGGCTTTTTCGGTTCACAGGGCGGCCCT
>JAQBYB010000127.1 GCA_027624235.1 Pseudomonadota bacterium
ACTGCCGATATCGGTTTTGGAGGAGCGGTCGAAAATAGATTTACCGACGGCGAAGACCACGTTTTGGCCGTCGCGGCCGGTAATGATGTGCATGGAGATATTGCACTGAGGAAACTGCGCGTAAATCAGGAACCGGTTGCCTGCGTAAATGGTTTCTTCGTTTCGGAGATCGAGAACAACTAGGTTGCCCTGTACGGTTGAACACCGTTTTAGCTGATCGATGAATTTTTCCTGTTGTTCGAAATAAAGATCAACGCGTTCCTTAACGTCTGGAAGCTCAAGAATCTCGTCGATTGTATGTTCGTGGCAGAATTCGATTAAGGCCATCATCAATTCGTAATTGGGGATGCGGAACCCACGGAATCGGCCAAGCCCGGTACGCGGATCCATCATGAAGCTGAGCAAAGGCCATCCTGTTGGGTTGATGACTTCTTCCATGCTGAATTTAGCGGAATCGGCCTGGTCCACCGCCGCCATTAAGGCCTCATCGATGTTTGGAAAGGTCTCCTTGCCGCCGTAATAGTCGTAGACCACACGGGCCGCCGATGGGGCATTGGCATCAATGATGTGATTGTCCATCTTTTCGCCAACGCGGTTGATTTCGCTTTGGTGATGATCAAAGGCCAGGTGCACGCCCGGGATGTAGGGCAGGTTAGTGGTAATGTCGGTATCCTGAATCGTAACCCGGCCCTGTTGCATATCGTTAGGATGCACGAACAGGATGTCGTCAATCATGTCCAGGGCCTCAAGCAGGACAGCGCAGACAAGCCCGTCAAAGTCGCTTCGTGTCACCAATCGGTATTGCTGTTTTTCGGACATGTTTCCCTCGGTTCCTGTTCGCTGTTTTCGATCTTGGCTTTGTGACCGCCCCACGGGCCAGTGTGAAATCATAATGATTTTTTGTCGATGGGGTAAGCCCTGTTTGGTCAACCCTTTTAGTCACACCCTGGCTCGCAAGCTGTGACGGCGCGCACTAACCCGATGCTCCTTTATTCAAAGTGACTTAGCCTGTTTATATAATTTTAGTTCCAATTTTTTCCAAATTTACCACCGGATAACCCAGTACGGCGGCTTAAACGATTCGGCCTCCCCAACCGGGCCCGGTGGATTCTCATGCCCCCTTTACGGCGGTCCCGGCAGGGGCTCCTCCCTTCAACCGGCCCACAACCGTTGATACGGGCATCTCGATAAACCTTAACGCCAACCCACTCAACCACGATAGGAGAATGACCGATGTCTACGAGCATCGAACTGTCGTTCGTCAAAAACTTTCAGTCTGATGTGCATCTGCAATACCAGCGGATGGGCTCCAAACTGCGCAATACGTTGCGGGTCAAAAATAACATCGTCGGATCCTCCACGACTTTTCAAAAAGTCGGCAAGGGCACGGCATCGACCAAAGCGCGGCACGGAAAAGTGCCGGTGATGAACGTCGACCACACCCCGGTAGAATGTACGCTTGCTGACTATTACGCCGGCGACTGGGTCGACAGCCTTGATGAGCTGAAGACCAACCTTAATGAGCGCATGGTCGTCGCCAAAGCCGGCGCCTATGCGTTGGGCCGCAAAACCGACGAACTGGTGATTGCCCAACTCGATACTTCCACCAACTATTCCGGTGCCGGCACCGATGGTCTGACCAAGGCCAAGGTGTTGACGGCATTCGAAATGCTTGGCGAGGCCGATGTGCCGGATGATGGCGATCGTTTTGCCATCGTCGGCTGGAAGCAGTGGAGCGATCTGCTGGCCATCCAGGAGTTCGCCAACGCCGATTATATCGGCGATGAGGACTTGCCCTGGAAGGGTACCCAGGCCAAACGTTGGCTGGGCGCCTTGTGGACCCCGCATTCGGGCCTGACCAAATCCGGGACAACCCGATATTGTTATTGGTACCACAAAACCGCCATCGGCCACGCCGTCGGTTCCGACGTTAAAACCGACATCACCTGGCACGGCGATCGTGCGGCCAATTTCATCAACAACATGATGAGCCAAGGCTCCTGCCTGATCGACGCATCGGGCGTGGTGTCCATGCGCTGTCTTGAAACGTAAAGGAGGATTGTCACCATGGCATTCAACTCCAAAGACCTGAGCGTTCTGGCTTACGCCAACGGCTTCACGCTTTGGCACTACACCACGGTCGACCTGGCCATCACCGTCGACACGTCGGGCTACTTCAACGACGCCACCGATATGGTGCGCATCGGCGATATGGTTCTGGCCAACGTCGATACCGACGGCACCCCGGCATCCGGCATTTACCTGATTAATGCCAATGCCGCCGGTGTTGTGGACGCCGCGGATATGACCACCGTCGGCAGTGTCGACACCGACTAATATGGCAAAGCCAAAAGGACGGTAATTTTCGTTCTTCAGCCGGCGCCCCTTTAGAGAAAATCTTGGGGGCGCCGGTTTTTCGTTTCTTTTTAATAATACAGGACTAATTTTATTCAATTATACCAGTTATTTAAAATAGTTTACCCAAATACCATTAATTTTAAAAGGCTCTATATTTTATTTTCTTCTATTTATTTAAATTAATCATAATTCAGTTAACTTTAATTTTACTCCTGACCCTTGAAAGGACTCCTCCATGGCCCTTAGCAACATCGCCTTGTCTTCCCGTGCGCTGCTGAAACTCGGCGCCGATACTATTGCATCCTTTGATGAAGGCACCGCCGAAGCTGAGGTGGCGGCCAACTTGTATCCATCGACTCGGGACGCGCTTTTATCCGCCCACCCCTGGAGCTTCGCCTCGGCGCAGACTTCCCTGCCCTTACTGGCTTTGGCCCCGGTCGCCGACTTCGCCTATGCGTTTCAGCTGCCATCTGATTTCCTTCGTGCCCTGTCCGCCGGGCCGACAGGTCGGGGGCGGGGGATCACCTACCGGATCATTGAAGCCCGGCTTCACGCGGATGCGGATGATGTTGTGTTGAGTTACATCTTCAGGCCTTCGGAAATCGACTTTCCGCCATTCTTCGATCAAGCCCTGATTACCCGCCTAGCGGCTGAATTCTGCATCCCCCTGACCGAGTCCACATCGCGTGCCGAAAGTCTCTACAAACTGGCCGAGGCCGAGTTCCGCCGCGCCAAAATGATCGATTCACAACAGGACACGCCCGGTCGTATCGAAGATTTCTCATTGCTGGAGGTGCGAAGATAATGCCCCGCCTGACCCTCCATAAAACCAGTTTCACCTCCGGCGAAATTTCGCCGCGCCTGCTCGGACGCGGCGACCTTAGCGCGTATGAAAACGGCGCCTCTAAACTCCGCAACGTCTTTGTCCACCCGACCGGCGGCGTCAGCCGGCGTAGCGGACTTGGCTACATAGATACCGCACGCGGCGACGGCCGTTTGGTATCTTTTGAGTTTAATACCGAACAAACGTATCTTCTTGTCTTCACCAATCTGTTCGCCGACGTCTACCGGGACGGCGCCAAGGTCGCCAGCTTCGCTACCCCCTGGGCGGAAGCGGACATCAAACAAATCGTCTGGGTCCAGACCGCCGATACTTTATTGGTGGTACACCCTCAGACGCCGCCA
This sequence comes from Pseudomonadota bacterium, assembly GCA_027624235.1. Lineage (GTDB taxonomy): Bacteria > Pseudomonadota > Alphaproteobacteria > Rhodospirillales > Casp-alpha2 > Casp-alpha2. The sequence goes on from JAQBYB010000127.1 coordinate 3,544, forward strand.
AAAAAAATCACCCGCACATCCGATACGGCATGGACGATCATCGACTGGACCTATGTGGAAAAAGACGGACGATTGTATCAACCCCATCACAAATTTCCCGATGATGATGTCACCCTGACGCCGAGCGCCACCACCGGCACCATCACCTTGACCGCGTCTGCAGCCATTTTTGTGGCCAATCACGTGGGCACCCGGTTCCGGGTTGAAAACAAGGAAGTTAAAATTACGGCCTTTACCTCGGCCACCCAGGCCCAGGCCTTGGTGAAAGAGACCTTGGCCGGGACCACCGCAACGAAGGATTTTGAAGAGCAATCTTTTTCAACGGTCCGCGGATGGCCGACATCCATCAATTTCCATCAGGACCGAATGGTGATCGGCGGGGCCAGAGATCTGCCCAACCGGTTGTGGCTATCAAAATCCTCGGATTTATTCAATTTCGATCTTGGCACCGGGCTTGATGACGAAGGCATTGAATTCGCCATCCTGTCCGATCAGGTCAATGCAATCCGCGCCGTCTTTTCCGGGCGCCACCTTCAGGTTTTTACCTCAGGTGCCGAATGGATGGTAACCGGTGATCCGTTGACGCCCGGCAACGTGCAGCTTCGCCGCCAAACCCGAATTGGGTCTCCAACCGATAAAACCGTGCCGCCCCGTGATGCCGACGGCGCTACGTTGTTTGTGCCCAGAAACGGGCCTGAACTTCGCGAATTCCTGTTTACCGATATCGAACAGGCCTATCAGGCGACCGACCTTGCGACCTTGTCGCATCACCTGATTGAGGTGCCCGTGGATCAGGACTTCGATACCTCGGCACGATTATTTTTTATGGTGATGGAAAACGGCGATCTCGCCACCCTGACTATATTTCGTTCTGAACAGGTGACCGCTTGGTCCTTGCAGCAAACGGCGGGGTTATTCCGCTCCGTGGCGATGGTCGGCACCACCGCTTACTTCCTGGTTTCAAGAACCGGCGGCATCTTTATCGAGGCCCTGGACAACACCCTGAATGTGGATTCCGGTCTAACCGGCAGCAACGGAACGCCGAAATCCACCTGGACGGGACTGGACCACCTGGAAGGGGAAACCGTAACCATTCTTGCCGATGGCGCCGAACATGCAGATATGACCGTGACCGCCGGCGCCGTCATGCTGGACGAACCCGCCACCACCGTTCAGATCGGACTCGCCTATACCCATACGATTGAACCCCTGCCGCCGGCCATCCAAACCGCCATGGGTGGCAGCCCAGGCGGCAAAGTGCGCCCGGTTGCCATTACGTTTCGGCTTCAGGATACGGCAGTGCTTCGTCTAGATACAGGACGCGGGTTTACCAATGTTCCGTTCAAGACGTTCGGCAACACCCTTCTCGACGCCCCGCCGCAACCCTTTACCGGCGACAAGACGGTGCGGGCCTTGGGCTGGCGAAGAGACGGCACCCAATCGCTTTGGCGCATCGAACAATCAACGCCGCTTCCCTTCACGCTGCTTTCGGTGACAAGCGAAATCAGCATCAACGGCTAATGGCGGGATCAATCTTCCGTTCCCATAAGCCTTTCCATCAATTCAAATTCAGGAGACCTCTCATGGCCCAAATTGCTGCGACAGCGGCGATAACCGCAATTCAAATGATCCAAGCCAAGCAACAGGCCAAGGCCCAAAACGTAGCCGCGGACGCAGCGGCGCAATCCCAAAACCTGCAAATCCAGCGCCAACAGGAAATTCGCGAGCGCCAACGGCGCGACCTCCTG
>JAQBYB010000031.1 GCA_027624235.1 Pseudomonadota bacterium
CTTTAAGCCAAATATCCCTCGGAAACCGTTGATAGGATTGGTGTTATGAAAAGAGTCGGGTACAGTGGTTTTTTCAGTTAAAATATTTAATCAAATAAATAATATGCAAGTAATACTCTCTATAATTAGAGCAATAATTACATAAAAATTTAAACAAATTCTTGCGCTCGCCGTACGCCGGACAGGGGGCGACGAAACGATTACGGAGGAAGGCCGCTAGAGCGTGAAGGTGTTGTTGGATGCCTGTCCCCAGGCCGTCATGAATTCGTTTAGATACGGGCGCGCCGTCGCTTCGGATTCGATCAGCGACACGATATCGGCGACGGCGGCGTTGTAGCCGTCGACGGGGATCGTTCCCTTGTGCCTCATCAGCCTGAGATAAACAAGATAGGTATTGAGCACGTCGGTTTCACAGTAATGGCGGACCTCGTCGATGCGCCCGTCGTCGATCATGGCCGTGACATCGCCGCCGGAAACACCGAATTTTCCGGGGAAGCCCATCACCGAGCAAACTTCGTCGAGGCTTACCCTGGCAGACGCGCCAAAGTCGGACAGCACATCGAGAAGATCGCAATGCCAGTCGGGGGAATAACGCTGGGTGTAGCTGTTCCACTTGTCGCCGGCGTCGTACAACCAGGGGGCGGCGACGCCGTGCACCATGGCACGGTATTTCAACACCGGCAGATCAAAGCCGCGACCGTTAAAGCTAACCAACCGGGGCTTCAGTCTTTCGAAATAGCCGAAGAAGCCCTCCAGCAATTTTTTTTCATCGAACCCGGCCTCGCCGCCGGAGCGCAACTCGCGCAGCAAATAGGCTTCCTGATTGCCGCTACGCTCAATCTCGGCTTCCAGGAAACTGATGGCGACAACCCGGTGGAAGGGCTGGCGTGGGAAGGCGTTTTTGCCGCCGGTTTTTTCAAGATGATAGCGTTCCAGCTCGGCCCGGCGCTCATCAACGCCGGGATTGTCGAATCCGGTGAGGTTGGGCACCGCATCGGTGTCAGGCACGGTTTCGATATCGAAGACGAAGAGGCTTTGATGCTGCATGGTCCCCGATGATACACTGTCAGGCGCCCCGACTTAAATGCTTTGAAAAGAGAATGCCCATGACAAACCTCGGACAGATGTTGAAGCAGGCCAAGGAACTCCAGACCAAGATGGCCAGCATGCAGGAAGAACTGGCCGATATGGAAATTACCGGGGCGTCGGGCGGCGGCATGGTCCAGGTGACGCTCAACGGTAAGGGGGAAGCCCGCAAGCTGACCATCGACCCGGCCCTGATCAACGCCGAAGAAGCGGGGGTGTTGGAAGACCTGATCCTGGCCGCCTTCAACGACGCCAAGGGAAAGATTGAAAAGACGGTTCAGGAAAAAATGGCCGATCTGACCGGCGGGCTGCCGTTGCCGCCGGGGATGAAATTCCCCTTTTAGGTCATTGACGGACCATGGTCTCCGCCGAAATTGAAAATCTGATCACCCTGCTGGCCAAATTGCCGGGCCTTGGCCCCCGTTCGGCGCGCCGCGCCGTGCTGCATTTGATTAAGCGCCGCGAATCCCTGGCCCAGCCGCTGATCAAGGCGATGGCGGACGCCATTGAAAATATCAAGACCTGTTCGGATTGCGGCAATCTGGACACCCAGGACCCTTGCTATCTTTGCGCCGATCCTAAGCGCGACCAGGCAGTGATCTGCGTGGTCGAGGATGTCGCCGACCTGTGGGCGCTGGAACGGGCCAAGGTGTTTCAGGGCCGCTACCATGTGTTGGGTGGAACCCTGTCGGCGCTGGACGGGATCGGGCCGGAGGACCTTAATATCCCGGACCTGATCGAACGCGCCGGCCAGGGCGGCATCAAAGAAGTGATTTTAGCGACCAGCGCCACCGTCGACGGTCAGACCACGGCGCATTATCTGACCGACCGTCTGGCGAACAGCGGTGTCCAGGTGACGGAACTGGCGCATGGGGTTCCCGTTGGCGGGGAATTGGATTACCTGGACGACGGCACCCTCGGCGAGGCGATCAAGGCGCGCCGGCCGGTTTAGGGTTAGACTTCTTTTAGCCGGGGTCTTGGGGGTTGCCTGGGCGGGTCCAGTTTTGCATCAAGTTCTGGGGCTTCGTCTTCTTCGTCCAGCTGCACGTCCTGGATTTTTTGGCCGCGGTCGGCAACTTTCCCACTGGATATGGAAATTCCTTCAACGTCTTCGTTTGCTTGGCGGAAATGCACTTTTAGTTTTCCAACACGATCATCCAGCAGGCGGACATCGTTCAGCATCAGGCCGACCTGTTTCTGGATCAGCCCGGCCTGTTCTTTCATCTGCGAATCCTTGAGGATGGCGCTGACGGTATTGACCAGGGCCATCAGGGTCGATGGCGAGGCGAAGCCGACCCGGCGGCGCTGCGCCTCTTCGACCATGTTGCCGAAATTGGTATTCAGTTCGGCGAAGATCGCCTCCGACGGCAGGAACATGATCGCCCAGTCGGTTTCGTTCTCGATGATATAGCGCTCGGCGATATTTTTGATATGGATGCCAACATCGCGGGAAAACTGGCGATTGGCATTTTGCCGGTCCGTATCGGTTTTTGCGCCCTGGATCGCACGAAATGCCTCCAGGGGGAACTTCGAATCGATCGGAATGATGCCCGGCGGCGACGGCATGCGGACCAGGCAATCGACGCGGGTTCCGTTCGAAAGCAGGGCTTGGAACTCGTACGCCGATGGCGGCAGGACGTCCTTGATCAGGCTTTCCATCTGAAATTCACCGAATGCGCCGCGGGCCTGCTTATTCGATAGGATTCCCTCGAGGCTGACCATTTGCTCGGAAAGCTGGGTGATTTTCTGCTGTGCCGAATCCATCACCGCCAACCGTTTTTGCAGGTTAGTCAGCTGTTCGCCGGTTTTCTCGGTTTGCTGGGCGAGGCCGTTGCCGAGCCTGTTGGTCAACGCTTCCAGGCGCTCATTGAGGCTGGATTCGGAGTGCTGCATACGCCCGGAAAGCTCGGCCTGGCTTTGGATAACCCGCTCCAAGACATCACCGCCACCACCACTGCCGCGCCGCCCAGCCATAAAAGCGGCGGCGGCAATCACGACCCCGAGGACCACGGCGATAATAAGAAGCGTTCCATCCATGCTCTTGAAGGACCCTTTCCAATGAAGACGGCGCGAGTCTAACCCTTGACTGGGCAGGCCGGAAGCCATATCTGCATGGCATTCCAGTGAATGGGAACAATTGTAAACAATGGCTGTTTTAGACATTATCGTCGCCCCGGACCCGCGCCTGAAGATCACCGCCTTGTCGGTGCGTGCGGTCGATGACGACGTACGTAAGCTGATGGACGATATGCTGGAAAGCATGCATGTGGCCAACGGCATCGGCCTGGCGGCGCCGCAAGTCGGCGACCAGCGGCGCGTGATCGTCGTCGATATCAGCAGTCCGGACGAAAAACCCGCCCCCATCCGCATGGCCAACCCGGCGCTGGTGTGGGTATCCGATGAAGAACGCAGCCATGAGGAAGGCTGCCTGTCCCTGCCCGAGCAATATGCCGAGGTCGAACGGCCTGAAGCCATCCGTGTGAAATTTCTGGATTATTCCGGCGCGGAACAGGAGTTGAACGCCACCGGCATGTTGGCGACCTGCATCCAACATGAAATGGATCATCTGGACGGCATTCTGTTCGTTGATCATATATCGGCCTTGAAGCGGAAGATGATTCTCCGCAGGCTGACGAAGATCAAGAAAATGGAAAACGCTTAATCGCTAATACCGCAAAGGGGCCGCCACCGATGATCTCTCTTCGCCTTATTTTCATGGGCAGCCCCGATTTCTCGGTGCCGGTTTTGGAGGCGCTGATTGATGCCGGGCATGAGGTCACTTGCGTTTATTCGCGGCCGCCGCGTCCGGCAGGGCGTGGGCAAAAGCAGAAATTGTCCGCCGTTCATGCCTTTGCCGAGGCCAAGGGGCTGCCCGTACGGACGCCGGAAACCCTAAAGGACGCAGATGTCCAGGCCGCGTTCGCCGCCCTGGACGCCGACGCCTGCATCGTCGTCGCCTATGGCTTGATCCTGCCGGCTGCCGTGATCAATGCACCCCGGCTCGGCTGTCTCAATGTTCATGCATCGCTGTTGCCACGGTGGCGCGGCGCCGCGCCAATTCAACGGGCGATCTTGGCCGGCGATACGGAAACCGGCGTTAGCATCATGCAAATCGACGACGGCCTCGATACCGGGGATGTATTATTGACCGGAAAAATTCCGATTACGCCGACGACCACGGCGGAAACCTTACATGACGCCCTGGCGGCGCTGGGGGCGACGTTGATGCGCGACGCCCTGGAGGGGCTGGCGGCGGGGACGCTGAAGGCAACGCCCCAGTCTGATGTTGGCGTTACCTATGCGACCAAGCTCACCCGTGACGAAGGCCGGCTCGATTGGCGCTTGCCGGCGGTGGAATTGGAACGCCACGTCAGGGCGCTTAATCCCTGGCCCGGCGTTTGGTTTGATCATGATGGCGACCGCATCAAGGTGCTGGCGGCAGAAATCGTTGACCGGCAGGAAGATTGTGGCCAGCCGCCCGGCACCCTGATTGATAACGCCCTGGCGGTGGCTTGCGGGACCGGCGCGCTAAGGCTGTTGCGGGTGCAACGGGCGGGCAAGGACAGCCAGGATGGCGCCGCGTTCGTGCGGGGGTTTCCGATGCCATCGGGAACGGACGTGGGATGAGGTCTTAATTCAGCGCCGACAGCATAGGCGCTGAATCTTCGATATCCTGGATATTGTCCATGCCCTGTCTCATCTCGGACATGATGAATTCGGCGCGCTTGCCGGGGCCGCCGGACGATGGCGTCGGAAACAGCGCCGACCAGGCTTCCATCTTGACGCTGAGCGAACACAACACACCGCCGATGGTGGTGTGGTAGCTGCTGATCAGCTGTTCGACCTTGCGGAAGCGTTCGGCCGAAATTTCGTCCCACATGTGTTTGGTGCCGCGTTCAAAATTCTCGAAACGGCCGGTGATCGCCGCCATCAGTTCGTTGATGGTGGATTCCATGGATTCCATGGTGCTGCGCAGGTTTTGGTCGGTTTTGAATTGGTAATTGCCCCTGAGCGCATCCATCGCCTCCAGGAATTGGGTGATGGTCGGCTCGATGGCGTCCAGGCATCGACGGTAGTACGACAGCGACAGGAAAATATCGCCGTAGTCTTCCATGAACCGGGGGATTTCCTCGGGCTTGATGTTCAGCTTGTCCGCCATGATGCGGATTTTCTCAAGCGCGGTTTTGATGTCGGGGGACCGGAACAGCTTGATCACATCCTCGAAGCTATCGATCTTAACTTCGTCATCGCCGCCGTAAATCTGGGCAATCAAGGGACGGGTGAAATCCGTCATATAGGACGTCAATTCCTTGCTCATGGCGTCCGACAGACGAAGCGAATCGTGGTCGTTGATCGGAATGCCCATTTCCCGGAGCGAAATCCGCAGGCTATAGACGTCATAACTCGGCAGCATGCCGACCTTGCGCAACATGACCATGTCGGCCGGCGGATCGGACATGTTCCAGTTGAATTGATGGGGCAGGTCCTCGATATCGATCTGGCCGCTGCCGGTTTCCTTATCCTTGAACAGTTCGATGACGCTTTTGAGGCGGACGTTTTTGATCAACCGCGCCCGGTTCAGCGCCGGCGTCTCCAGCGGCAGAATGACCAACGGAAGGATATGCAGTGAATCCCTGTCGGCATCTTCCAATTTTATTTTTGTAGGAGGGGCCATTTAGTGTTTCGGTCGATTTAAAGGGTTTAAGCACGTCGGCAAGTTCATGGTCGCTTGAATACAATTAAACACAGGCTAACATATATTGGCCCACATCCAGATAGAACGTCTTTATTTTAATGGGCTTTGCCATCTTATCCATCATGCCTGTGGTTTATGTCTCCAATGTTTTTATTAAATTTCAGTATGTTTCAGGCCATTTCAGAACATTTGCGGGCAATTCCAATTAGATAGAGTCCTAAAATAAGCCATGCATCGATATAAAATTCTCATTGAATACGATGGTACCGGGTTCGTCGGCTGGCAGCGCCAGGATAACGGGTTCGGCGTCCAGCAGGCGATTGAAGAGGCGGTCGAGAAATTCTCGGGCGAATCGGTGAAAGTGTTCGGCGCCGGGCGCACCGATTCGGGCGTTCATGCCCTGGGCCAGGTTGCTCATTTCGACCTGGATCGGGAACACTCGGCGGATGCCGTCCGCAAGGCCCTTAATTTTCACCTCAAACCTGCCGCGATCGCGGTGTTGGAGGCGTCTTCGGTCGATGATGATTTCGATGCCCGCCTGTCGGCGACGGGGCGGTCTTACGTCTACCGCATCACCAATCGCCGCTCGCCGTTGACTCTTGAGCGAGGATTCAGCTGGTGGGTGCCGGTGCCGCTTGATGCCGAGGCCATGAATACCGCCGCCAAGGGCTTGATCGGAAAGCATGACTTTACCACCTTCCGGGCCTCCTATTGCCAGGCGACATCGCCGATTAAGACCCTCGATTCGCTGGATGTTGCCCGCAACGGCGAGGTCATCGAGTTCCATGTCCGGGCGAGATCTTTTCTCCACCATCAGGTCAGAAACTTTGTCGGGACGTTGAAATTGGTCGGCGAAGGCAAATGGACGGCGGACGACGTCACGGCGGCGCTGGCCCAAAAAAAACGCGCCGCCGCCGGCCCGACGGCGCCGGCCGAAGGCCTGTATCTGGTCGAGGTCATTTACTGAGGCCATTGACGGCACGTATAGTCGGGGCAGCAATGTTTAAAATACCGCTTAGCCTTAAAGCAAGACTACCGAATCTGGATTCGGCCCAACCGGCGACCGATCTACCTGAAGGCTGTAAGGTATCCCCCTGAGGGGCGCCGCCGCCATCGCCTTCGGCATCCTGGGCATTTTCACCAAGGGCTATATTTTTGTTCCACTGACCTTCATCTGCTCGGTGGTGGCGCTGTTTATGGGCCATGTCGCCTGGGCCTTTATCGGGTTGCTGCTTGCCGTCGCCGGCCTGCTGACATCGCCGGTGCTGCTGGCGATGATCGGCATCAGCTGGCTGCTGCCTTAGGGCTAATCCAGATCGGATGGCATCATCCGCGACGACGAATTTGCCGCCAAAACAAAGCCGTGGAGTATTTGGAGTGAACGTCAGGTGAACCAGAAATGCTCTCCGCCCGGGGGCCTGTCCTTTATTATGGCAAATCTCAAAATAATTGTAAGCAACCGTCTACTTCCGTCGACAAATGTCTACATTTTCCTATTGTGTGCCAATCGCGCCTCCTTTGCCTTATAATCACTTAACTTATTGGTATGCAATCAATATTACGCCGTGTTGGAATGCCACCAGGGGCCTGACGGCACCGGACCGCGAGGACGATCAGAATGAAGTCCGCTTAATGACCTAATAAACGGAATATAATCTGTATTGAGGCAAGAGTCAATGGGGCATTTAGAAAAAATGGGGTTCGATGATGTTAGCCTATTGGAAGCTACCGCTGCACCAAGCTCAAAATGTCAATTATTGAACCTAAATATTTCATTTGGCGTGGGTCGGTTTTTTCTCTGAGTTCCATCAAGATAGATGTACGGAACTCACTTTCATCATCCGGAAGAGTTTGTAGAAACGCTTTAATCATAGATTTTCTGAGGATTCCTTTGCCACGATCCTCGGGGAATTCGTCCATGATTTCTGTCTCCCTTAATTCTATGAGGCGTTTTCTAGCCTCATCCTTGTCGATTTTTTCTCGGACCTCCTCATATTCGGGCTCTACGGCCTCATAACCATCTGAGACCTAAACGTTATCAAATAACAATTCTGGCTCTAATTCTTCATTATTTCCAATTTCATCCGGCGTTGACACCTGTAAGTGCGTGTGAAGTTCCTCTTAGCATAAAAGCCCCCCTCCCTATGCCGCGCCCCTTACCCCGATGGAACCACCGTCCCGCCCCCACACTCCCAGCCCCCCTCAATGCATCCCGCCGGCGACGGTGTTGATCAGGATGCTGAGCAGAAAATCCAGGCCGACGATTCCGGCCGCCATGCCCGCCGGAATCTCCAGCGCGGTGCGGGTGATAAACCAGGTGTAGAACACGATCAGGCTGAGCGCGATCAGCCCCAGCGTATTCGCGGCGGCGTCGGCCAACAGGCCTGATGTCGCTAAAATAGCGATCGGCAGGTAGAGGGCGTTTTGCAGGACCGCGGCCCAATTGTAGGCGACGATGAAGCGAATGTAGTGGGCGTCGCGGTCGAAATTTTTAACCAGCGACGCCATCAGCAGGGGAAAGGCGACCCAGGCGAAGACGTAGGCGATGGCCTCGATGGCCATAAAATGGAACAGCGAGGCGTTCTCCGCCAGACCCGAAGATCGAAGCGACAACAACAATACGTAAAACGGCGCGACCAGCACGGCGGCGAAAAAAGACCGCCAGAACCCGGTCGTCGTGACGTCGAAATAGTCCATTCCCGAGGCATCGAGACGGGCCAGCCGATAGGTGCCGTAGAGGGCGGTCAAGACGTCCCGCGCCGAGGCCATCCGGGTCAAGCCTTGGTATGATTGGTGAAAAAAAGCTCAAGCACGGCTTGGTAGATTTCCGAAAGCGTGCCGATATCGCTGACCGCGGCATTTTCATCGGCCTTGTGGGCGGTATCGTTGATCATGCCGAATTCCGCGACCGGGCAGTGGTCCTTGATGAAGCGCGCGTCCGAGGTGCCGCCGGAAGTCGAAAATTCCGCGGTCCCGCCGGTGACGGCCTTTATGGCGGCGGCGATGGTCGCCGATAACGGGCCAGGGGCGGTCAGGAAGGCTTCCCCGGAAATCCGGACAGTCAGGTCATAATCGCCGCCGATGGCGTCGACGCGTTGACGGAGCAACGCATCAAGGCTGGCCCCGGAATGAAGATCGTTGAAGCGAATGTTTAATTTAGCCGTCGCCGTCGCCGGAATGACGTTGGTGACCGGATTGCCGACGTCGATGCTGGTCACCACTGGTTGCGACGCCGAGAAATGCTCGGTGCCGTCATCCAGCGGGGTGTCGATAATCGCTGTCAGCATGGTTATCAACCGGTGAATGGGGTTGTCGGCCAACTGCGGATAGGCGGCGTGGCCGCTGCTGCCATGGACGGTGAGGGCGGCGTTCATGGACCCCCGCCGGCCGATCTTAATGGTGTCGCCGAGGGTCTCGGTGTTTGTCGGCTCGCCGACCAGGCAGGCGTCGATGACCTGACCTTCGTGCTTCAGCCAATCGAGAACCTTCAGGGTGCCGTTGACGGCGTCGCCTTCTTCATCGCCGGTGATCAGCAGACTGATGGAGCCGCCGAAAGCCGGCCCGTGCGCGCCTAAAAACCGAGCCGTGGCGGCGGTAAAGGCGGCGATGGCGGTTTTCATGTCCGACGCGCCGCGCCCGTACAGCCGTCCGTCCCTAATTTCGGCGCCGAATGGATCGACGGACCACTGTGCGGGGTCGCCGACGGGGACCACATCGGTATGGCCGGCGAAACATAAATTCGGCGCGTCCTCGCCGATCCGGGCATAGAGGTTTTCAACCGCCGCGCCGCCGTCGCTGGCAAAGGGCAGGCGGTGGCAGGTGAAGCCAATTCCTGTAAGTGCGCCTTGCAGGACATCCAAGGCGCCAGCGTCCGTCGGCGTTACCGAAGGGCAGCGGATCAGGGCCTGGCTTAATTCAAGGGGATCCATGGGATCGCTCCTTTGCCTCGCTTAATCGCGGAGCAGCTCGTTGATGGATGTCTTGGAACGGGTCTTTTCGTCGACCCGCTTGACGATGACGGCGCAATACAGCCCTGGGCCGGGGGTTCCGTCGGCCAAGTCCTTGCCCGGTACGGATCCGGGAACGACAACGGAATAGGCCGGCACCCGGCCGAACATAACCTCGCCGGTGGCGCGGTCGATGATCTTGGTCGAGGCGCCGATGTAGACGCCCATGGACAGCACCGCGCCTTCTTCGACGACGACGCCTTCGGCGACTTCGGAACGCGCCCCGATAAAGCAATTGTCTTCGATGATCACCGGGCCGGCCTGGAGCGGCTCGAGCACGCCGCCGATGCCGGCGCCGCCGGAAATGTGACAGTTTTTACCGATTTGTGCGCAAGAGCCGACCGTTGCCCAGGTATCGACCATGGTGCCGCTGTCCACATAGGCGCCCATATTGACGAAACTGGGCATCAGGATGACGCCGGGCGCAATATGGGCCGAGTGGCGGACGATACAATTGGGCACGGCGCGAAATCCGGCCTCGCGGAAACGCGTGTCATCCCAGCCCTTGAACTTGGACTGGACCTTATCGAACCAGGTCGCGCCGTTCGGCCCGCCGGTGATCGGGGCCATGTCGTTGAGGCGAAAAGACAGCAACACGGCCTTTTTCAGCCATTGATTAACCTGCCACTCGCCGCCCGATTTCTCGGCGACGCGGGCTCGGCCGGAATCCAACAGGGTGAGGGTGGCGTCAACGGCGTCACGGACCGCACCGGTGGTGTCTGTGCCGACGCTGTCGCGGGCTTCCCAGGCGTCGTCAATGGTCGCTTGCAGGGCGGTGGTGGTCATCGGGATTCTTTCACTCACGGTTGTTAGCGGCGACAGAAAATGCGGCACCGTGGGCGGGGTGTCAATACGCTGGGCGGTTTGGCGATAATGGCTTATTCCGCCGTTAATGCGCCAAGCCACTGGGCAAGATAGTCGACGACGTGATCGACATGCGCCGGCACCAGGTCGTCTTGTTCGCGGACGGCCGCTGGGCGGACCCAGACCGTGGTCATGCCCATCTCCGCGGCGGGGATCAGATTGCGGGCCAGGTCTTCGACCATCACCGTCAGCGATGGCTTTAATTTACAGCGCCGCATCAGGGCGTCATAGGGTTCGGGCTTGGGCTTAGGGATGTAATCGGCGCCGACGATATCATAAATGTCTTCAAAATGATGGCTGATGGAAAGCCGCTCGAGAATTCTTACCGCATGGTTGGTGGGGCCGTTGGTGAAGATGACCTTCCGCCCCGGAAGCCTGGAAAGCGCCTGATTGAGCACCGGGTCGGGTGTCACCGCGGTTAAATCGATGTCGTGGACGTAATCGAGAAAGGCTTCGGGATGCATGCCGTGCAGCGCCATCAATCCCGCAAGCGTGGTGCCGTGTTCCAGGTAATATGTACGCCGCAACTCGGCGGCCTCGGGGAGGCTCATATCCAGGAAATCGGCGATGAAGCGGGTCATTCTTTGATCGACCTGGGAAAACAGGTCCGATGTTGACGGATACAGGGTGTTATCGAGGTCAAAAACCCAGCATTCAGCCTGGATCAGCCGGTATTTTGGAGTGCTTGTTTGTTTCATTGCCATAATCAACGGTGATGTTGCCGGAAATACGGATTTTCTCTTTACCCCAGGAAGGTTTAGAATATAAACGTATGCAAGTTTGAGGGCTGGCGGGGGGGGGCTTTCATCCCTTAATACTATCCCTTCGACCATGGGTTTTATCCACCCCAGGATCTAAAAACCAGGGATACCTTATTTTGATGTCCAAAAACCGGCCTTTCAACCTTTCAGAGGACGCTATGTCCGCCCCGTCGGACGGTCCTGCGGGATCCGCGTCCGAAATCTTTTTGGCCGGATATCCCGGCGCCGCCCTATTGGTCGGCGAGGACGGGTCGGTAGTTTGCTCCAATGCCAAAGGCGCCGGGCTGGAGGCATTGATTGAGCACGAAGCGGCCCCGGAAATCCAAAGAATGATCGAAACCGCCCGCACCAGCGGTTCGACCCTTGCCGAATCGGTATCGTTGAACAGCGCCAAGGGTAAAATCGTTCTTGAAATCACCGTTGTTCCCGGCGCCCGGCGGAATGAGGCGGGCGGATCGGAAATGCTGGTGATGGCGCGCGACATGACTATGGAGCGAAACCTGAGGACGGCGCTTGTCGAATCCCGACAACGCTATAAGGACCTAGTCGAGGTTTCCAGCGACTTCTCCTGGGAAACCGATGCCGATGGCAGATTCATCTTCGTTTCGCCAAAAGGGGCGCTTGGGTTTAAGGCCGAGGATTTGGTAAACAAAAAAGCCGAAGATTTTGTTCTTTCGCCGGAAGAGTTCTCTCCGTTACCGTTCGTCAGCACCCGATCGCTGGATAATGTTGAAATTTGGATGCACAACAAGAACGGGGACACGGCCTGTGTCATCTTGTCCTGCGTGCCGTTAATCGGCGGTGAATACGGCGAAGAGCAATGGAAAGGGACCAGGGGCGTATGCCGAAACATCACGGAGGAACGTGAAAACGAATCCGCCCTGGCCCAGGCGCGTCGGCGCGAGCAGCATCTCAATTACATCGTCAGCACCATCCGTGACGAACTGGAACCGCATAACATGCTCAATGCGGCGGCGGCGGCAACGGCCCGTGCGCTGGGTGTTGCCGGGTGCCGTATTTTCCGCCGAGGCAAGGATGAGGCATTCAAGGTCGCGGCCGAACACGGCAACACCAAAGGGTTGGATGAATTGGAATCCAAACTGTCGGCGTTGGACGGCGACGATCAATTGACCGACATTGTCATTGGCAAGTGGCATGTGCTGGCCACCGCCACTAATTACCGTCAACGGGTTAATGGCGCGCTTTCCATATGGAAGCAATCCGATGACGAGCCCTGGGACGACGATCACCTTCTTCTGATCAGTGATATCGCCAACCAATTGGGCATCGCCAATGAGCAAATCAGCAATCATGAACGTATTGTCGCCCTGTCCAGAACCGATTCGATGACCGGGCTGCTGAACCGTAGGGCCTTTTACGAAGAAGACCTGCCGCGGCGGATTTCCAGGTTAGTACGTACACGCGAGACCGCCGCCCTGTTTTTCGTCGATATGGATAATTTTAAACTGGTCAACGACGTTCATGGCCATCAGGCGGGCGATGACGCGATTTTGTTTCTGCGTGATCTGTTGATGGAGGTGTCCCGGCCAGGCGACGTGATTGCCAGGTTAGGCGGTGACGAATTCGCCATGTGGCTGGACGGAATTTCCCCGGAAGTCTCGGAAAAACGTGCCACGCGATTGATCGAAGCCAGTCAATCCTTGAAGAAGTTTTCCGGCAATGATGAAAAGCCTTTGGGCATTTCGGTCGGCGTCGCCATCTTTGATCCTGCGGATAAGGAGTCACTGGACAGCGTGATGGCCCGTGCCGATGCCGCAATGTATGAGGTGAAAAACGCCGGCAAGGGCGGGTATCATATGTCATCCCCAGCGGATCAGGGCGGGGAAGGTGAATCGACGGAGAAACCGGCGACGTGAAGCAAGCCGATCTCAATAGCAAAACGATCTCCTATGAGATAGCCAAGAAGCTGGCTCGAGACGACGACCCCGTTGTACGGCGAGCCTTGGCCGAACGGGCTGACCTGAAACCCGAAGTCTTATATTACCTGGCCGAAGATAGCGACGCCGAGGTGCGCAAGGCGGTGGCTAAAAACATCGCCGCCCCGCGCCAGACCGATGTCTTGTTGGCCAATGACGATGACGCCGGTGTTCGCGGCGATTTGGCCACCAAAATCGCGAGGCTTGCGCCGGGCTTAAGCGCCGATGCGCAGGACAAGGCCCGGCTTGCCACCTATGAGGCGCTGGAGACCCTGGCCAAGGACCAAATCACCAAGGTTCGCAGCATCCTCTCCGATGCGCTTAAGGATATCGCCGACGCGCCGCCTGACGTCATCAAGACACTGGCGATGGATACCGAGATCGAAGTTTCCGGGCCGGTTCTCGAATTTTCCCCGGTGTTGAGCGATGCGGACCTGCTTGAAATCATAGAATTCGGTCCTGCCCTTGGCGGGCTGAGCGCGATTTCGAAACGCATTGAGGTGTCGGAAAGCGTTTCCGACGCCATCATCGTCACCGACGACATTGCCGCCATTGCCGACCTTTTATCCAACGACTCGGCGCAAATCCGGGAATCGACTCTGGATGATCTTATCGAACGGGCGTCGGAAATTGATTTATGGCATGCGCCGTTGGTTGGGCGGCCGAAGCTTCCCAACGGCGCGGCGTCGCGTCTGGCTAATTTTCTGGCCGATAACCTGCTGGAAGTACTCCAGGACCGCGCCGACCTCGACACCGATACCCTGGACGCTGTTAAGGCTGTCGTCCACCAGCGTCTGGGCGGCGAAGGCAGCGGGCTCGGGGAAGTCGAAAGCAGCAGCCAGGATTTTCTCAATATGGACCTGCCCCTTGATATGGTCGAGCGTCTGTACACGGCCCGCAAACTGGATGGCGCCGTCATCGGCAAGGCGCTGAAAGCTGGGGATTATTCATTTGTTCTGGCGGCGTTGGTCGTCAGGGGCGGCATTAAGGAAACGGTGGCAAAAAAGATATTCATTGAAAAAAGCGCCAGGGGCATCTCGGCGCTGGCATGGAAGGCGTCGATCCCCGCCAAGATGGCGGTCCAACTTCAACAGCGGATGGGACGGGTCGCGCCATCGGCCATCCTCAAGGCGGACGGCGAGGAATACGCCTTAAGCGATGACGAATTGAACTTTCAAATAGAGTTTTTCACTGACCTGTGCGCCAAGGGCGTGGGGCAAACGCGGTAATGGATTGGCTAAAGGGCCTTTTTAAAGGCAAAGGCAACGCCGGGGACAAGGCGCTGTCCTACGAAGACGCCAAGGAGATGGCGAGCAACGAAAACCTGGATGTCCGCCGAGACCTGGCCACCCGTACCGATGTAACGCCTGAAATACTCTATTTTCTGGCCGAAGACCCGGAACCCGAAGTCCGCAGGCTGATCGCCGCCAACAGGGCGGCGCCGGTTCATGCCGATTTTATGCTGGCGAAGGATGCCGACCAGGAAGTGCGCGGCGGTCTGGCGGCGAAAATCGCGACGCTGACCGCGAGTCTAAGCGACGATGATCTGGACAAGGTTCGCCTCATGGCGCGCGAGACCCTGGGAATTCTCGCCCGCGATCAAGTGACCCGGGTCCGTCAAATCCTGGCCGAGACATTGAAGGACGTTGCCGACGCGCCCCCGGACGTTATCCGCCAGTTGAGCAACGATGCGGAACTGGTCGTCGCCGGCCCGATCTTGCAATTTTCGCCGGTGTTGAATGAACAGGATTTGCTTGAGATCATCGAAAGCAGCTCCCTCGCTGGTCGTCTTGAGGCGATCTCACAACGGGCCAATTTGGTTGAGACGTTGACCGAAGCCATTGCCGCCACCGACGACGTGGAAGCCATCGCCCTGATGCTGGGCAATCCCAGCGCCCAGGTCCGCGAGGAAGTTCTGAATCAGATCATCGACCGGGCGCCGGATATTGAGCCCTGGCACGAGCCGCTGGTCAAACGGCCGGTGTTGCCGGGGCGGGCGGCCGCTAAACTGGCGCGTTTTGTCGCCCATAGCCTCCTTCAATCCCTTGAAGAACGCCAAGACCTGCCCGCCGACGTTCTGGAAGAGGTCCGCCAAGTCGTCGAAAGGCGCTTGGATGAGGAAGCCCAGGAAACCCCGGAGAAAGAAAAAACCACCGCCGAGGAAGCCCATGAAAAAGTAAAAACGCTGTTAGCCGCTGGGGCCTTGGAGGAAGCCGTGATCGCCAAGGCCGTCAAGGAAGGAGATCGTGAACTCACGATCGCCGGATTGGCGGAGCTTTCCAACATTTCGGTGTTGGTTGTGCGGACCGTCATTACCAACCGCAGCGCCAAGGGCATGCTTGCCATTGCCTGGAAAGCGGGCTTGAGCGCAAAATTGGCGGAAACGCTTCAACGCAAGCTCGCCCTGGTCGGAACCAAAGAACTGCTCCGCGCCGACGGCAACGATTATCCGCTTTCCGATGAAGACATGGAATGGCAGTTGAATTTCATTAAGGATATGGCCTAGCGCATTTGTTTCGCCGCAAATACGTCGTCGCAAATGGGTCCATTTGCTCGGGATTTTCTCTAGCGTTTGATCAGGGTGCCGGCGCCGCCTTCGGTAAACAGTTCGATTAAAATTGCATGTTCGACCCGGCCGTCGATGATGACGGCGCCCTCGACATTACCCCCCACCGCGTGCAGGCAGGTGTTGACCTTGGGAATCATGCCGCCGTTGATGGTGCCGTCCTTGAGCAACGCCTTCGCCTTTTTCAACGTCATTTCGGCGATCAGTTCGCCTTTTTTGTCAAGAACCCCGACAACGTCGGTAAGCATCATCAACCGTTTGGCGCCGACGGCGTTGGCGATGGCGCCGGCGACGGTATCGGCGTTGATGTTGAGCGTTTCGCCGTTCGGCCCGATGCCGATGGGGGCGATTACCGGGGTGATGTCGGATTCATCGAACAGCGCCAGGATATGAGGGTTGATCTCTTTTGGCTCACCCACCAGACCTAAGTCTAAAACCTTTTCAATGTTGGAATCCGGGTCGCGTTTGGTGCGTTTGGCCTTGTCGCATTTGATCAGGTTGCCGTCCTTGCCGGAAAGCCCGATGGCGAAACCACCGGCGGCATTGATGGCCGACACGATCTGTTTGTTAATCGATCCCGACAGCACCATTTCGACGACGTTGACGGTCGCCTCGTCGGTGACCCTAAGCCCATCGATAAACTCGCTTTTTATTTTCAGCCGTTTCAGCATCTCGGCGATCTGCGGCCCACCGCCGTGGACGACGATCGGATTGATGCCGATTTGCCGCAACAGCACGATGTCGCGGGCGAATAAATCAGCCAGCTTGGGGTCGCCCATGGCGTGGCCGCCGTATTTGATGACGAAGGTCTCGCCGGCATAGCGCTGCATAAACGGCATCGCCTCGGACAACACCGTCGCCTGCGCCAGCCAATCCTTGCTGGATTTTTGCGGCTTCGACGTCTTCGCCGGTTTTTTCGGTTTTTTGCTCATAACGGGGGGAACCTAACTTAGTTTTCCACGCTCGGCTAGTGCCACGGGCTAGTCAAGTGCCTCCGGCGCCGCCAGCATCGTCAACGCCGCGCGCACCTCGGCGATACCGGTGTCTTTGCGGGCCGATGTGGCGATGACGTCGGGATGCGCCGCGGTGTGCTTGGCCAGCTCTTTCTCGACCTCGCCAATACGGGCTTGAAGCATGTCTTTTTTGACCTTATCGCACTTGGTCAGCACGATTTGGTAGACCACCGCCGTCTGATCCAGAAGCTGCATCACTAGGTTGTCGGTAGTCTTGATGCCGTGTCGCGCATCGACCAACAGACAGGCTCGGCGAAGTCCGACACGGCCCCTGAGGTAGTCCTCGATCAACGTCGTCCATTTGTCGATTTCGGTCTTCGGCGCCCTGGCGTAGCCATATCCGGGAAGATCGGCCAGCATCAGCCGGCCGCCTAAGTTGAAAAAATTGACTTCGCGGGTGCGCCCCGGCGTGTTTGACGTGCGCGCCAGCGTGTTCCTGCCGGTGAGGGCGTTCACCAGACTTGATTTGCCGACGTTGGAACGCCCGGCGAAGGCGATTTCAGGTAGTTCCGTGACCGGCACCTGGTTCATATTGGTGGCGCCCAGGACAAAATCGCATTGTTTGGCGAACAGCAAGCGTCCCTGTTCCAGGGCTTGGGCGGTGTCGTCGTCGGTGGTGTCGGTTTTGGGCGTCGTCATTACAGTTGCGATTCAAGCCAAATGGCTACTTCAGGGCATCTTTCCCGGAAATTCCCATGCGCTTCATGATAAACCATTGCTGGCTCATGGAGAGCACGTTGTTTACCGACCAGTAAATCACCAGCCCAGCCGGGAAACGGGCCAGCATGAAGGTGAACATGATCGGCAGGAACTGAAAAATCTTCGCCTGCATCGGGTCGGTGGGCTGCGGGTTCAGCTTTTGCTGCAGGTACATGGAGACACCCATAATCAGCGGCCATACCCCGATCAGCAGGAATTCCGGCGGTGTCCACGGGATCAGCCCGAACAGATTAAAGATGCTCGTCGGGTCGGCCGCCGAGAGGTCATGGATCCAGCCGAAAAACGGCGCATGGCGCATTTCGATGTTGACGAACAGAACCTTGTACAAGGCGAAGAATACCGGGATTTGTATCAGGATCGGCAGGCAGCCGGCGGCGGGATTCACCTTTTCGCGCTTGTAGAGTTCCATCATTTCCTGGTTCAGGCGTGTTTTGTCATCGGCGAAACGCTCGCGCAGTTTCGTCATCTGCGGCGTCAGCTTCTTCATCCTGCTCATCGACGTGTAAGACTTGTTGGCGAGCGGGAAAAACGCGAGTTTGATCGCGATCGTCAACAGGATGATCGAAATTCCGAAGTTCATGACGATGTTGTTGATGTAGAGCAGCGCATAAAAAATCGGCTTGGTGAGGAAATAGAACCAGCCGAAATCAATGGTCAGATCGAAACGGGCGATGCCTAAATTATCGTTGTAGGCCTCAATCGTCGTCACTTCCTTGGCGCCGGCGAACAGGCGGTTTACAGACTGGATGGTCTGGCCCGGCTGGACGGTGACGGCGGCGGACAGGTAATCGGCCTGGTATATGTCGTCGGCATTGTCCAGGCGATGGTGGAAGCGGGTATTGACCTGGGCTTTCTGGTCCGGCACCAGGGCCGTCAGCCAGTACTTGTCGGTAATGCCGACCCAGCCGCCCATGGTGCTTTCCTTGACCTGACCTTTTTCCTTAAGGTCGTCGTAGCTGACTTCCGAGAGCGTTTCGTTGGCAACCCCCATCAATCCTTCGTGGATAATGTAAAAGCCGCTGACTTCCGGCGTGCCGCGTCGCGAAATCAAGCCATAGGGATGCAGGGTGGCGGCGCTGGCGCCCGTATTTTTCACCGTCTGGGTGATGGTGAACATATAATTTTCATCAATGGCGATGGTGCGGGAAAATTTCAGTTCCTTGGCGTTGTCCCAGGTCAATGTCACCGGGGCATCCTTGCTGAGGGTCTTGCGGTCGGTTTCCCAAACTGTGTTGGCGTCCGGCACCGATTGGCCGCTGGTCGCCACCCAGCCGAATTCGGCGAAATAGGCGTCCTTTGCCCCTTTCGGAATTAGCAGAACGATTTCGGCGCTGTCGGCCTTCAGCGTTTCGCGGTATTTGGCAAGGGTCAGGTCGTCGATCCGCCCGCCGGTGAGCGCGATGGAGCCGTGCACGCGCGGGGCGTTGATCGTGATCCGGTCGCCGTCTTTAAGGAGCGCCTTGCGCGACGATTCCTTCGTCATCGTCGGCAGGCCTGGGGCGGTGGGAACGGAGATGCCTTGTGGGGACGGCACGGACGGGGTCGCCTTGGCGCTTGCCTTGCCTTGGGGCGCTTGCGGTATTCCCGGCTTTGCCTTCGCCTGTTCGGATTGCGTTTTTTCTATGGTGGGGGCAGGGCGGTTCTTGGCGGAATACATCTCGAAACCGACCAGAATGATGATCGATAGAACCACCGCCAGGATCATGTTTTTATTGTCGATCATTGTACTAGCTCGCCGCCTTTTCCGTTTAGCCCTTTGACCGGGGGAACAAGGTCGGTGCCCGCCTCGCCCCATGGGTGACAGCGTAAAATTCGCTTGATCGCCAGCCAGACGCCTTTGAATGGGCCATGTTGGCCGATGGCGTCCATGGCATAGGCCGAACAGGTCGGGTGGAACCGGCAGCCGCCCGCCGGCAGCACCGGAATGATCAATAGCTGGTACGCCCTGATCAGGCCTTGCAAGACTTTGCCGAGAAGCTTCATCACCGTCCCTGTCATTCGCCTGGGTCTTCTTTATTCATTGTAGGCATCAAGTTTCCTTAATGCCGTTTCCAGGTCCCCGAGCAACGCCGGGAACCGTCGTTTCAATGTCGCGCGGCGTCCAATCAGGACAAAATCATTACCCCCGCTAGCGTGCCGGGGCATAACCCTATCCGCTGCCGCCCGCAGGCGTCGCTTGGCCCGGTTGCGGTCCACTGCGCCGCCGACTTTGCGGCTGACCGTAAAACCGAGGCGAAACCCACCCCCATCGGCCCCGGTTTCTTCGGGGCTGTGGGGCCGGGCTTGAAGAATTAATCCTGGCATCACCGACTTTTGCCCGGCACCGGCAACGCGCAGAAATTCGCGGCGCTGCTTTAGCCGCAACACGTCGATAGGCTCGATAAGGACAGGCACGGAAAGGCCGGATAACCGCAATCGGTCACGCCGTCACGCAGAAAGGCGTTTCCGCCCCTTGGCGCGGCGGGCGGCAAGAACCCGGCGACCGCCAACAGTCGACATGCGACTGCGGAATCCATGCCGACGCTTACGGACAAGGTTGCTTGGTTGAAAAGTACGTTTCACGGCTCGTCTCCGACAAATTAGAGCCCGGTGTATACGGTTTTGCACAGGTGAAGTCAACGTCGCTGGCAACCATCCCGGAGATCAGGAAAACCGGGGCCTTGGGGGCTTTTTTGGGTACGTTTTGAATGTTGGTGGTTGCGCCATCAATTATCGGTCACAAAATGGTTACTGGCGGAACATGGGTGGTTCACCTAAAAACAGGCTCAGCCAGCGCTTTCACAGCCTTTTTCCAGACAAGAGTAAGGATTGCCCTCCCGATGCTCGGCACCGAACACCCGCAAATCCAAAACGAACCGACAAAACCTTTGTGGGTGCGGCTTTTGCCGTTGTTGTTGGTTGCCGCCGCGTTCGCCGCCGTCTTTATTTTTGGATTGGACGACTACCTTGGGTTCGAGATGCTGAAGGAACACCGCAAGACGGCGATGGATTGGTATCAGCAAAATCATTTCGTTGCGATCGTAGGTTTCGTTCTGGTCTATGCGCTGGTGGTGGCGTTGTCGGTGCCGGGCGCGGTGTGGCTGTCACTGGCGGCAGGGTTCATGATGGGAACCGTGGTATCGACCATCGTCGTCGTTTTCGCCGCCACCCTGGGCGCCCTTGGCATTTTTCTCATCGCCCGCTATGCGCTGGCCGATTTTTTTCACGAAAAGGCCGGCGCCGCCGTCCGCAAAATGGAAGCAGGCTTTCAGGAAAATGCACTGTCTTATCTTTTGGTGCTGCGGCTGGTGCCGCTATTCCCGTTTTGGCTGGTCAATCTGGTGCCTGCGCTGATGGCGGTTCCGGCCCGGACCTTCGTGATCGCCACGTTTTTTGGTATTATTCCCGGCACAGCCGTTTTCTGTAGCATCGGCAACGGATTGGGAGCGGTCTTCGACCGTGGGGAAATGCCGAATTTGAACATCGTCTTCCAACCGGAAATCTTCGGGCCGTTGCTCGGGTTGTCGTTGTTGTCGCTGCTGCCGGTCATTCACAAGAAGCTGAAAAAACAAAAAGATGACGAATAACCTTAAGGTCGATATCTGCGTCATCGGCGCCGGTTCGGGCGGGCTTTCGGTGGCGGCCGGCGCATCCCAAATGGGCGCCTCGGTGGCGCTGATCGAAAAGGACAAGATGGGCGGCGACTGCCTCAATTTCGGTTGTGTGCCGTCGAAGGCTATGCTGGCCGCCGGTCACGCCGTCGAAGGAATTCGCCAGGCCGGGCGCTTTGGCATCCGGGCCGCGGAACCGGACATCGATTCAGACGGCGTCTACGGTCACATCAACGCCGTCATCGCCGCCATAGAGCCGAATGACTCGGTGGAACGGTTTGAGGGCCTGGGCGTCAAGGTGATCAAGGGCGAAGGCCGTTTTACCGGCCCTGCCGAGGTCGGCGTCGGGGAAACCAGGATCACCGCCCGGCGGTTTGTCATCGCCACCGGATCCGGTGCGTTTGTGCCGCCGATCCCCGGCCTGAAAGACGTTGATTTTTATACCAACGAAACTATTTTTTCCGCCGCCGCCTTGCCCGACCACCTGATTGTTGTCGGCGGCGGCCCCATCGGCATCGAGATGGCCCAGGCGCATCGGCATCTGGGGTGCCGGGTGACGGTGCTGGAAATGTTTACCATCATGCCCAAGGACGACCCGGAATTGGTCGATGTGGTTCGCCGCCAATTAGTTGAAGATGGCATCGATATTATCGAAGGCGCCACCATTCTGGGCGTTGAAAATACACCGGCCGGGGTTGCGGTGGCCCTGCGCGACGTTGAGGATGAGGCGCCGCGAATCATCGACGGGTCCGACATCCTTGTCGCCGCCGGACGCCGCCCTCATGTTCATGGGCTGGGGCTTGATCAGGCCGGTATACGCTATTCGGACAAGGGCATCATGGTCGATGCCCGGCTCAGAACCACCAACAAGAAAGTGTTTGCCATCGGCGACGTCACCGGCGGCCTGCAATTCACCCATGTCGCCGGCTATCATGCCGGGGTGGTCATCAAGAATGCGCTGTTTCGGTGGCCGGCCAAGGTCGACACCGGGACCATCCCATGGGTCACCTACACGGCACCGGAACTGGCCCAGGTCGGCCTCACCGAAGCCCAGGCCAGGGAGCAGCATGGCAATAATATAAGGGTGCTGCGCTGGCCCTATCATGAAAACGACCGCGCCCAGGCCGAAAGACAGACGGAAGGCATGGTCAAGGCGGTGGTGACATTGAGGGGAAAGATCCTCGGTTGCGGGATCGTCGGCGCACACGCCGGAGAGTTGATTCAACCCTGGGTGTTAGGGATGAGCCAAAATCTCAAGATCGGCGCTATCGCCCAGATGATTGCTCCCTATCCGACATTAGGCGAAGTCTCCAAACGCGCCGCCGGCAGCTTTTACACGGCATCGCTGTTTTCAGAACGCACCCGAAAGATCGTCCGCTTCCTCAGTCGTTTCGGCTAAGCTAATAATCATGCCCGAGACACAGCCGCACCAGCCCGGATTCCTCAAAGGGTTATCTTTTCGGCTTTTATTGCTGACGATGTTTTTCGTCATGATCGCTGAATTCTTGATCTGGGCGCCGTCCATTTCGCGCTTCCGCAAGGTCTATTTCGAGGAAAACATCATCCGCGCGCATCTGTCGATGTTGGCGGTCGAAATCATGCCCGGCGAGAAAATCGGCAAACCCCTGGAAGAAGCGTTGCTGTTTCACACCGCAGCCTACGGCATTGTCGTCAACAGTCCCGACCGGCGGATGTTGATGGTCTCAAAGGAAATGCCGCCCAAGGTCGATTTGACCATCGACATCACCAAAGGCTCGTTCCTGAGCTGGATCAAGGACGCCTTTTCGACCCTGGCCCAAGACAAAAACCGGATTCTCCGTATCATCGGTAAGTCGACCAAGGACCCCAAGGTGTTGGTCGAGGTGCTCATCGACGAAGCCCCCATGCGCGACGCCATGTGGGAGTATTCCAGGCGAATCTTGAATCTTTCGATCATCATCTCGCTGTTCACCGCCTCGCTGGTGTTCGTCAGCCTGCAATGGGTGATGGTCCGACCGATGCGGCGAATTACCAAAAGCATGGCGATGTTCCGCGCCGCGCCCGAAGACGTCACCCGGATGATTATCCCCAGCCAACGCAGTGATGAAATCGGTTTTGCCGAACGTGAATTGGCGGTGATGCAGGAGGAGCTGCGCGCCGCGCTCCAGCAGAAAACCCGCCTGGCCGCGTTGGGGACCGCCGTCGCCAAGGTCAATCATGACCTTCGCAACAGTCTGGCGACCGCGGTGCTGGCGTCCGACCGGCTCGCCAGCATCGACGACCCGGAAGTCAAAGAGGTCATGCCGAGGCTGTTGAACGCCATCGACAGGGCCGTCAACCTGTGCAGCCAGACCCTCAATTTTGTCAGCGACGCCAACCTGCAACCCGAACTCAGCATTTTCTCGCTCAGGGATGTGGTCACGGAAGCAGGCGCCACGGTGGGCTCTTTCGCGCCCGAGGGCGCGTCCCTTGAATGGGAAAACGCCGTACCCGAAGAAATCGAGATCGAAGCCGACCGTGAACATCTTTTCAGGATATTGACCAACCTCGGCCAAAATTCCATTGAGGCCGGCGCCGACCATCTCCGCATTGGCGCCGTGCTGGACGGTGAATGGGTTTCGATTGACGTCGCCGACGACGGCCCCGGCCTGGCCGCCGAGGCCAAGGAGAAGCTGTTCCAACCGTTTGCCGGGTCGGCCCGTGACGGCGGCACCGGATTGGGACTGGTGATTGTCCATGATATCGCCCGCGCGCACGGTGGTGATGTGGAATTGCTGGAGGCTGAAAACGCCACCAAGGGCGCCACCTTCCGGATCAAGCTTCCGGCCCGCCGTGATAATTAGGGCGGAGCCTAATCGCCGATAGCGACGCCTTCGCGGCGTTTGTCGGAACCTCCATCAAGCCCATCCTTGGTGACGACGATGCCGTTGAGGCCGCTGTATAGGGGCCGTAGCTTCACCGTGTGCCCCATTTTTTCCAGCGCCGGTTTAAGCGTTTCCAGCGCCGATCCTTCTTCCAAGTCCAACGGCCCGTTGCGGTTGACGAAGTTGGGGCTATCGACGGCGTCCTGGATGTTCATGTTCCAGTCGAGCACGCCGATCAGCGTTTTGGTGACGTAGCCAATAATGCGCGATCCCCCTGGCGATCCGACGGCCATGACCACCCGTCCCTGGCCGTCGAAGACGATGACCGGCGACATCGATGAGCGCGGACGTTTGCCTGCCTCGACCCGGTTGGCGACGGGGCCGTCATTTGTATTTGGTTTGAAGGAAAAATCGGTGAGTTGATTATTGAGCAGGAAGCCGCGCGTCATCAGCCTGGAGCCGAAGGCACGCTCAACACTGGCGGTCATGGAAACGGCGTTGCCGTCGGCATCAATGATGCTTATGTGGGTGGTTGAAAACCCTTCGCTGTCATCGGATAAGCCACGCGGCAACAGGGCGCTGGGGCCGGGCATGCCGGGTTGGCGTTTACCTTGGGCCTTGTCCGGGGAGATTCCATCGGCCCTTAGTCTCAAGTAACCCGGGTCCAGCAAACCGTCGGTAGGGACCGGGATAAAGTCCGGGTCGGCGAGATAGATATTGCGGTCGGCAAAGGCCAGCCCGCTGGCCTCGCTGATCAGATGAAGCGCCGGGGCTGAGGCGGGGGTCATCTTTGCGAGATCGAATTTCGTCAGGATTCCTAGAATCTGCAACGTCGAAATACCACCCGATGACGGCGGCCCCATGCCGCAGATCAGCCATTGCCGATAGGCGGCGCACACCGGCGGGCGTTTTTTGGCTTTATAGGCTTCGATATCGTCGGCCTTCATGGCGGTCGGATTGACGGGCGCGCGGGAGACGGTACGGGCGATGGCGTTGGCGATATCGCCGGCATAAAAGGCTGACGCGCCTTTCTCGGCGACGCGCTCAAGGGTGTCGGCGAAGTCGAGATTTTTGAGCACCGTTCCCGCCTTTTTCGGCGTACCGTCGTTTTCGAAAAAATACGCCTCAGTAACGGCGCTTAGCTTGAGACCCTTGGCCGAAGCGATTTGCCCGGCCAGCCGCTCAGAAATAGGAAACCCCTTGCGGGCCAGGGCGATGGCGGGTTGAAACAGCTCGCGCCAGGCAAGTCGGCCGTGCTCCTTGTGGGCTAGCTCCAACATCCGCAGCAACCCCGGCACGCCGACCCCCAAACCGCCCATGGCGGCGCTGTCCCATTTCCGGGGCTTTCCGGCGCCGTCGAGAAACATATAGGGATTAGCAGATTTTGGTGCTGTTTCGCGCCCGTCATAGGTATCGATGGCGCCGCTCTTGGCGGCGTAATGAACCATGAAGGCGCCGCCGCCGATGCCCGACGATTGTGGCTCGACAAGGCTCAACACCATCTCGGCGGCGATGGCGGCGTCGATGGCGCTGCCGCCCTTGCGTAATATTTCCCGCCCCGCCTCGGCGGCGAGGGGATGGCCGGCGACAATCATCTGCTTTTTCGATTTGGCAGGTTCCCCCGGTTCCGGGGTCGATGGGCCGCTTAAGACAAAGCCTTCCCCATCATGCTTGCAGGCGCCCAGCGCCAATACCCCCGCCATGACCAGAACAATGCTGAAATACCTCATGATCAGAAAAACTCCGGAAAGGTTGCGGCCAGACAGGCCCGGATGCGATCAATCACTGGCGTTTTCATATCGGGTTTTTCGAAGGTCAGCCCGGTCACGCGCTCGTAGAGATTGACGTATTTGGCGGAGAATCCCATCAATGTGTCCGCCGGGATTTCCGGGATCGGATCGTTATAGGGGTCACAGACGCCCCTGATCCATAGGCGCAGAAATTCTTTGTCCAGGCTCTCCGGCTCTTCGCCGGCGTTCAAGCGCTGGGCGTAGCTGTCCGCGATCCAATAGCGCGACGAATCGGGAGTATGGATTTCATCGGCGAGCGTGATCCGGCCATTGGGATCGAGTCCGAATTCATACTTGGTATCGACCAGAATCAGGCCGTTGTCTTCGGCGATTTCCCGGCCGCGGGCGAAAACGGCGAGGCTGAGTTCGGCAAGTTGATCCCATTGATCCTGGCTTAATATATTTTGTTCGACGATTTCATCCGCCGTGATCGGGGCATCATGTTCGCCAAGGGCTGCCTTGGTGGTGGGGGTCAGGATGGTGCCCGGCAGTTTCTGGTTTTTGTCCAGGCCGTCGGGGAAGTCATGGCCGTAGAGGACCCGCTCGCCGCGTTCATACATGGGCCAGATGCTGGTTTCCGTCGACCCGGTCATGTAGTCGCGGACCACCATTTCAACGGGCAGCATGTCCAGCCGCTGGCCGACGACGATATTCGGGTCGGGCGCTTCGATGACGTGGTTGGGGCAAATGTCTTTGGTTTGGTCGAACCAGAACATGGCGGTCTGGTTCAGCACCTGGCCCTTATAGGGCACTGCCGTCAACACATGGTCGAAAGCCGACTGGCGGTCGGTAGCGATCATCACCCGGCGTCCGTCGGGAAGGTCATAGGATTCCCGGACCTTGCCGCTTTGGTGGCCGGGCAGTTCCGGGAACAAGGCCTCGGTCAGGCAGTTGTCGAGAATTTTTTGGGTTTGGGGGTTGGGTTCGGTCATGGAAATGGTCGGGCTCGGTTATTTGGTGTAAATGGGAGCGCGAGTATAGAACACGCCCCCGCCAAGATCAGCCCATAAAACGGGCGTGAATAAATGGCCTGATCTGCTATCCTCACGGCCATTCTCGGAGGAACCCCCAGAGGAACCCATGAACGACGACACAAATACCACCAAACGGATTTCCGTTTCCGATATCAAGGCGCGCAAGGGCGGCCGCCCGTTGGCATGCCTGACCGCGTACTCAAAACCGATGGCGCAATGGTTGGACCCCCATATGGACCTGTTGTTGGTGGGCGATTCGCTGGCCATGGTCATTTATGGGCTGGAAACCACGCGCGGTGTCTCTCTGGACGCGATGATCAACCACGGCGCCGCGGTGATCCGGGGCTCTGTACGCGCCTGTGTTATCGTCGACCTGCCGCACGGAACCTATGAGGATAGCCCCGAACAGGCTTTGGCCTCGGCGTCACGGGTGATGGCGGAAACCGGCGCGCAAGGGGTCAAGCTGGAAGGCGGGGTCGATATGGCCGATACCATCCGGCTGTTGACGGAAAACGACATTCCGGTGCTGGGTCACATCGGGTTACTGCCGCAAAAAGCCGAAAGCCGGGGCGGTTTTAAAATCCAGGGCAAGGACGACGAAGGCTGGAAGCAGGTTGTCGATGACGCCAACGCCGTAGTTGGGTCCGGCGCATTTGCCATCGTCATCGAAGGCACCGTCGAGGCGCTGGCCCGTGAAATTACCGAAACCATTTCCGTGCCGACCATCGGCATCGGCGCGTCACCGGCCTGTGACGGGCAAATTCTGGTCACCGAGGATGCGCTCGGCCTGTTTTCCGACTTCACCCCGAAATTCGTCAAACGCTATGCCGAGCTGGGCGGCGAAGTCGAAAATGCCGCCAAGGCCTACGCCGAAGACGTTCAGGAAAGGCGCTTCCCGGAACTGGCTCACTGCTTCGGTGTGCCCAAAGAACAATAACCATCGCCATGGTCGAAACGGTCAGGACAATTCAGGAATTACGCGCCGTCCTTAAGAGATGGCGTCAAAAGGGTGAAACCGTCGGTCTGGTGCCAACCATGGGGGGGCTGCACGCAGGCCACCTGTCCCTGGTGCGCCTATCGCGGGCCAAGACCATGCGCACCTGCGTTACCCTGTTCGTGAACCCTAAGCAGTTCGCCCCGACTGAGGACCTGGATACCTACCCCCGCGATGAGGACGGAGATTTGGCAAAGTTGGAGGCCGAAGGCGTCGATCTTGTATTCCAGCCGGGAGCGGATGAGGTCTACCCCGCCGGCTACGCCACTTCCGTGCACGTCGGCGGGCTCGGCGATATTCTGGAAGGCGAACACCGTCCCGGCTTTTTCACCGGCGTGGCGACGGTGGTGACGAAACTTCTGGTGCAGGCCCTGCCTGATATCGCCGTGTTCGGGGAAAAGGATTATCAACAGTTGTTGGTGATCCGGCGGTTAACGAGAGACTTGGACATTCCGGTTCGCATCGAATCCGTCCCTATCGTCCGCGACGATGACGGCCTTGCCCTGTCGTCGCGCAATGCCTACCTGAGCGATGCTGAGCGCAAAACCGCGCCGGTCCTGTTCGGCACCCTGTCCCAGGTCGCCGAAAACGTCGGTCGCGGCGCCAACGTCGCGGAACAGGCCGAATGGGGCGTTGATCAACTTCTCCACGCCGGGTTCGCAGGCGTCGATTACCTCTGCGTCCGTGATGCCGATAGCCTGGATGAGGTTTCCGGCGCATCCCGCCCCGCCCGCGTGCTCGCCGCCGCCACCCTGGGCAGCACCCGCCTGATCGACAACGTCGCGGTTTAGGCGGGTCGGTTTAATCCATGGAAGGATATCTGGGGCTTTTCCTGAGCGCGTTTCTCGCGGCCACGGTGCTGCCGTTTTCGTCGGAAGCGGTGTTGGTGGGGCTGATGGCGGCGGGAAATTATGATAATGCCGGGCTGTGGTTGGTCGCCAGCCTTGGCAATGTCCTGGGCGCTGCCGTCAATTGGGTGTTGGGCCGGTTTTGTTTGCATTGGCGGGACCGGCGCTGGTTTCCGGTCGACAAGGAAAAGCTGGATCGCGCCGGGCGATGGTTTTCGCGGTATGGGGTGTGGTCCCTGTTGTTGGCGTGGGTGCCGATCATCGGCGACCCGTTGACCTTCGCCGCCGGAATCCTGAGGGTTAATTTCTGGCTGTTCCTGGTACTGGTTGCAATCGGCAAGGCTGGGCGCTACGCCGTGGTGATGATGGCGGCGCAAGGCTTACTGTAGGCGCCCATTTATGCGAGAATAGAGGCCACGCCCGAAACCGGCCAAAAGGAGACACCGCGATGAGTATGGATGACCTTGATGCCGAACTCTCTTATTTGATGAGCCAGCTGGAAGGGGAGCCCGGCGACAGTCACGAGATTTTCTTCCGTCTGCATCAGATTTTGGAAACCTTCCGGGCCGAGGGCATGGCGTTGCCGGAAAACCTGGTGAAAATGGAACAGGCCATGGATGCTCAGTTCAAGAAAGACGCCGAGGACTCCTGACCACAACAGAAAACCGGCGCTTGGTTAAAAAGCGCCGGGGGTCCGGGGGCTTACCCCCGCAACAGAAAACCGGCGCTTGGTTAAAAAGCGCCGGTGCTTAAAAATCTAAAATCAAAAGAGACTTAACGAAGGTAGACGTGGACCTCGTTGGTCTTGGCTGCGGCAAGCGTCTTGGCCGAAACGGCGACACGTGCCAGCGGCAGGCCC
Organism: Pseudomonadota bacterium; assembly: GCA_027624235.1. Taxonomy (GTDB): domain Bacteria; phylum Pseudomonadota; class Alphaproteobacteria; order Rhodospirillales; family Casp-alpha2; genus Casp-alpha2. The sequence goes on from JAQBYB010000031.1 coordinate 29,549, forward strand.
ATTTCAATTAATGCCCTGAGGACTTCCTCGGCGTGGCGGCGGGCCGTATTGGAATTTAAGGCGACCTTGGCGGTGCCACCGGCGGTCGGGGCGACGGCAACCAAATCGAAGACGGCCGACGGGCGGCGTTCGAGGACGCGGCTGACGGCATTATAAAGGGCTTGCTGATACGGCACCTTGGCGCGGTCGAACCGGATCACCACCAACGGGCGTTTGTCGGTCGTGGTCATGGGGGCTGCGGCCATATTGCCACTGCGTCCCACCGTTGCCGACGCCAGCGCCTTGTTGACCAGACTGCCGCCGAAAATCTCACCGCTGCGAATGGCGGCGGAAACCAAATTCAAATTGGCGCGTTCGGTGGCGACGTAGTTGGTCTGGCGGCGGACATCGCCGGAGACTTCCTTCAATAGCCGCGCGATCAGAACATCAGTGCGGTTAACCTCGTCTTCCAAAATCGCCAGTTGACGATGATCCTCATCGACGGCGCCGGAAACGGCAAACGATGCCCGCGCCGATTCCGACAGGAACGACGACATCGTCGAATTGTTGCTGACCCGGTTGGCCAGCGCGTTCATTTCGGTGATGTCGGCGGCGATCCGGTCCAGGTCGGCCTGGGCGCTGTTGAACTGCTGCACCAGAATCGGGTTGCCCGGCGTGGTGCCGACTTGAAGCCGCGCGTTCACGGCGGCGATGGTGCCGTGGTAGCGCTGTGAATTGGCGACGATCTTGCCGCGGAGCGATTGAAGCTGGCCGTTATTGGTGGAAATGGATTGTTGCAGACGCCTCAACTCTTGACGGAGGTCGACGACCTTCTTGCCGACGTAGGTGCCAGTGGCCTGGCCGGGGGTCACGCCGGGAGGCTGAAAATTAGTGGTGCCGAGAGGGGGCGGGTTCTGGGCGACGATGACCGGTTGGCCACCGGTTGGCCCCGACGCTTGTGTTTTTTGCGCGGACTGGGCCGTGGCCGGATTGGCGACTTGTTGGTTACCGGCGGTCGGGCTCTCTCCGGTTAGGGAAGGCCATAACGAATTTTCGGTAAAGGAACAGGCGGAAACAAAAAATATTGTTCCGACAACAAATAATCGAACGCCTGGAAAAGCCATCACTCGCCTTTGTCTTTGATTCTGAACGGAATCACCCCTTGAGCAACAATACCTAAATCGAAGCATAAAGAAAGACCCCCGTCCCTTCTATTATATTAACGGCAATCTTACTCAAAGAGGAATCACACCACAAGTTACTATTTTTATACGCTAATTCGAGGCCAAAAGGAACTTTTTCAGGTTCTTGCCATGTGCGTATCCGTAGAGTAGGGTCGCCACCCTTCGAGGTGGCCATTTCGTCGATTATTGCTTCCCCGATTCGACCAAAGCACCCGTAGCTCAATTGGATAGAGCGTCTGACTACGAATCAGGAGGTTGGGGGTTCGAGTCCCTCCGGGTGCGCCATCTTTTCAAATACTTAGCCAAAAACATACCCTAAAATTTAGTGTCATGGCACAATCGTGGCACAAATTTCTATGGCTATTGGAGACAATCAGGGTAAGATCAGGATCAAGGCTATTGCAAAGGAGTGCAGATATGGCTTCGATTCAAAGGCGTGTTTCCAAGCAAGGTAACGTCAGTTATCGCGCTCAGGTTCGCCGCAAAGGGCATCCGCCTTTAACGGTGACGTTCGATAGGAAGACCGACGCCCAGAAATGGGCGGCGGATCGAGAGGCCGATATACGCCAAGGCCGCCATTTTAAATACGCATCTGCGAAGTCTCATACCCTCGGTGAAATGGTTGATCGTTATATCGCCGATGTCCTCCCTCGAAAGCCACGATCCAAACTCACTCAGACCGGCCAACTGAATTGGTGGAAGGAAGAATTGGGCGAACATGCCATAGGCGATGTTACCGCTGACCTAATAGCCCAAAAGAGGGACAAACTGCTCAAGGCCAAAAAATGGGGCAAGGGAACTACCAAAAAACGTGGCGATAGAACTAGAAGTATGAGTACTGCTAATCGCTACGTCGCCGCCCTAAGCCATGCCTTCACCGTTGCTATTAAGGAATGGGGTTGGCTGGACGTTTCCCCCATTGCCGCCCTTTCCAAGTTGCCCGAACCTCAAGGACGGGTCCGATGTCTGGATGATGATGAACGGATAAGGCTGTTGGATGCGTGTCGGGAAAGCGAGAGTCCATACCTGTACCCCATCGTCGTATTGGCCATATCCGACGGCGCCCTGGGTCATTGAT
>JAQBYB010000128.1 GCA_027624235.1 Pseudomonadota bacterium
GTTAAAGGTAATTTGAACTAGTTATCTGGTACAGCCCCCAACATAATTGAAACCCGCGGTCGTTAGCCCGGCCTCGTTAGAACGTCAAAAGGTGATTCGTTTGAATAAAGGCCCGACGAAAGTATTGGTCTGCGTGAACCGGCGCTTCAAGGGTGATGAGCCGTCTTGTGCGGCGCGTGGCAGCCTGGCCATCGCCGAAGCCATCGAACGGGGTGTCCGCGAACGTCATATCGACATTATCGCCGAGAGTTTTATCTGCTTTGGCCAGTGCACCAAGGGACCGACGGTAAAATTGGTGCCCGGGGATTTCATCCTGGGAACGACGCTGGATATGGTGCCAGGGATTCTCGATCAACTGGAAGCATCCTGCGGCCACAAACCAAAGGAGGAAGATGGCCCGCCGGTCCATCTTTTAGGCTCTTGAAGGATCACCATTTACCAATGCAGACCATTCGAAGCTTTATCGGCGGTTTCCTGGCTCTTTTCCTACTCGCATTCATAGCCCTAAAGGATGCTCAAGCGCACAGTTTTAAAGTCGGGTTTTTGCTTCCCATGACAGGAGCCGAAGCGGAATCAGGAACACAGGCCCTGAACGGGTTTTTGCTGGCGACGGCGGAACGCGACGGTCACGCGGACGAAGAAGCCGACGGCCATCTTGGCGGTTTGGATGTCTACATTCTGAAAATTGACTCCAACCAGGACGGAAGCGCGATTAGCCAAGAAATTAGCCGACTGGTGAGGGGCCAGGAGATTCAATTTTTTACCGGGTTTATACCAAGGACGGTGCGCAAAGCCGTTCGGGGGCAACTGCTAGGGACAGGTGTTGTTTTTATCGACTTGGCCGTCCCGTCTTCGCAAGATCAATTGACCATGGATGGCATGCCCTTTACGGCCTCCTTCTCCCGGCAATTTGGTTCCCCGCCGTTGAATGCGGCTCACCAGGGGTACCGCCAAGCACGCCTTATTGATCGGGTTGTGCGCGCCCTCGAGGGCGATTTTACCGATGCGGACAAGGTAAGTGTCACTTTTGAGGGTCTGATCCGCCAAAAGAAGTAAAAAAAAAGAATGAAAACCCTCTTTGACATCGTGAATTGGTTGCGCGCAACAACGAGCAGTCCCGCGTAACAGGTCTTTCAGCGGGGCCTTAGCCGAAGATGCCGCGTCCGGCGTATTTCGCCGCCGGGCCGAGTTCTTCCTCGATGCGGATTAGCTGGTTGTACTTGGCCAGCCGGTCGGAACGGCTGAGCGAGCCGGTCTTGATCTGGCCGGCGTTTTTGGCGACGGCGATATCGGCGATGGTGGTATCCTCGGTCTCGCCGGAGCGATGCGAGATCACCGTCGTAAACCCGGCCTTGTGGGCCATTTCGATGGTTTGCAGAGTCTCGGTCAGGGTGCCGATCTGATTGACCTTGATCAGGATCGAATTGGCGATGCCTTTGTTGATGCCGTCGGCGAGCCGGTTCGGATTGGTGACGAACAGATCGTCGCCGACCAGCTGGACTTTGTCGCCGATGGCGTCGGTCAGCGCCTTCCAGCCGTCCCAGTCGTCTTCGCCGAGGCCGTCTTCGATTGACGCGATCGGGAATTTGGCGATCAGGTCTTCGTAGTATTTGACCATGCCGGCGCTATCCAGCGATTTGCCCTCGCCGGCCAGCTCGTACTTGCCTTTGTTGTAGAATTCACTGGACGCGGCGTCCAGCGCCAGAACCACATCGTCGCCCGGCTTATACCCGGCCGCCTCGATAGACTTCATAATAAAATCAAGTGCTTCCGTGGTATTCTTCAAGCCAGGTGCGAAGCCGCCCTCGTCGCCGACATTGGTCCCAAAGCCGGCGTCTGACAGCGCTTTCTTGAGGGTATGAAAAACCTCGGCGCCGCAGCGCACGGCGTCAGACAAAGTGTCGGCGCCGACCGGCATAATCATGAATTCCTGGATATCGATGGGATTATCGGCGTGGGCGCCGCCGTTGATGATATTCATCATCGGCGTCGGCAGAAGATGCGCATGGCTGCCGCCGATAAAACGGTACAGCGGTTGGTCGGCGTCGTCGGCGGCGGCTTTGGCGACCGCCAGGCTGACGCCCAAAATAGCGTTGGCGCCAAGCCGGCCTTTATTTTCGGTGCCGTCGAGCGCAATCATGGTGTTGTCGATCAGGAACTGGTCTTCGGCATCCATCCCGGACAGCGCGTCGAAAATCTCACCGATGACCGCGCCGCAGGCTTTGGTAACGCCCTTGCCGCCAAAGCGCGCCTTGTCGCCGTCGCGCAACTCGACCGCCTCATGCTTGCCCGTAGAAGCGCCCGACGGTACCCCGGCGCGGCCAAAGGCGCCGCTTTCCAGCACGACATCGACCTCGACCGTGGGGTTGCCACGGCTGTCGATGATTTCACGGGCGTAAATGTCAATGATGGCGGTCATGTTGGTCAGGCCTAAATTGTTATCGGTTTGGATTTCGCCAATTGGTCGAATTCCATCAGGGTTTCGACGATATCCGGCAATTGATCAAGTGGAATCATGTTGGGGCCATCGCTGGGCGCGTTGTCCGGGTCTTGATGGGTTTCCATGAACACGGCGGCGACGCCGACGGCGACGGCAGCGCGGGCGAGGACGGCGGCGAATTCCCGCTGGCCGCCCGACGATGTTCCCTGGCCGCCCGGTTGCTGCACCGAGTGGGTGGCGTCGAAGACCACCGGGCACCCGGTTTTCGCCATCACCGGCAGCGCTCGCATGTCCGAGACCAACGTATTGTATCCGAAGCTGACACCGCGTTCGCAAACCATGACATTATTGTTACCGGCGCCCTTGATCTTATCGACCACATTGACCATGTCGCCGGGGGCCAGAAACTGGCCTTTCTTGACGTTGATGGGCTTGCCGGTTTTCGCCGCCGCGACGAGTAAATCCGTCTGGCGACACAGGAACGCCGGGATTTGCAGGACATCAACGACGGCGGCAACGGCGGCGCAATGGCCGGCTTCATGAACATCGGTGAGGACGGGCAGGCCGGTTTCCTTGGCGATGTCGGCGAACACGCTCAGCGCGTCGTCCAGGCCAAGCCCGCGTTCGCCGGTGGCGCTGGTCCGGTTGGCCTTGTCGAAAGAGGATTTATAGATCAGCCCGATGCCGAGGTTTTTGGCCATCTCGGCCAAGGCGCCCGACATATCGAGCGCGTGCTGACGGCTTTCCATGACACAGGGGCCGGCAATCAACACCAGCGGCAGGTGGTTGCCGACCTTTAGGTCGCCGATGGTGATGGGACGGGGGGCGGTCATCTGGACTACACCAACCGCGACTGGTCGATGGCGGCGGCGATAAACGACGTAAACAACGGATGCGGCTCAAACGGCCTGGATTTCAATTCCGGGTGGAACTGGACACCGACGAACCAGGGGTGATCCGGGATTTCGACGATCTCGGGCAGGATCCCGTCCGGCGACATGCCGGAGAACTTCATGCCGGCTTTCTCAAGCGCGTCGCGGTAGGTGGTGTTGACCTCATAGCGGTGGCGGTGGCGTTCTGAAATTTCCTTGTTGCCGTAGATATCATACACCCGGCTTCCTTTTTCCAGCGTACAAGGATAAGCGCCGAGCCGCATGGTGCCGCCCATATTGCCGCCGGCCTCACGTATCTGGAGATCTTTGCCCTGCAGCCATTCGGTCATCAGGCCGACAACCGGTTGCTTGCAGGGGCCGAATTCGGTGGAACTGGCTTTGCCCATGCCGGCCATGTTGCGGGCGGCTTCAATCACCGCCATCTGCATGCCGAAGCAGATGCCGAAATACGGAATATTACGTTCGCGGGCAAAACGGGCGGCGGCGATTTTACCTTCCGAGCCGCGCTCGCCGAAGCCGCCTGGCACCAGGATTCCATGGATGCCTTCCAAATGGGACACCACGTCGCCGGACTCGAAGATTTCAGAATCCACCCATTGGGTGCCGACCTCGACGTTATTGGCGATGCCGCCGTGGTCGAGCGCTTCGGCCAGCGACTTATAGGCGTCTCTGAGGCCGGTGTACTTGCCAACGATGGCGATCGAGACCTCGCCTTCAGGCTTGGTGACGGTTTCAACGATTTTTTCCCAGCGGCTGAGATCGGGGGCCGGTCTGGCGATCTTGAAATGTTGGCAGACTTGTTCGTCCAGCCCTTCCTTGTGATAGCTCAGCGGCACGTTGTAGATGGTGTCCACGTCCAGCGCCGAAATCACCGCTTCTTCGCGGACATTGCAGAACTGGGCGATCTTTTGCCGTTCGGCTTCGGGAATTTGCCGGTCGGCACGGCACAGCAGGATATCGGGCTGGATTCCGACGCTGAGCAGTTCCTTGACCGAATGCTGCGTCGGTTTGGTCTTCAATTCACCGGCCGTCGGAATGTAGGGGACCAGCGTCAGGTGCAGGTAAAGCGTGTTGTCGCGACCGAGGTCATTGCGCAATTGCCTGATCGCTTCCAGAAAGGGCAGTCCTTCGATGTCGCCGACGGTGCCGCCGATTTCGCATAGCACGAAATCCTCGTCTGTCAGGTCGCTGGTGACAAATTCCTTAATGGCGTTGGTGATGTGCGGGATGACCTGGATGGTGGCGCCAAGGTAATCGCCCCGGCGTTCCTTGGCGATGACGTCGGAATAGATTCGGCCCGTCGTCACGTTGTCGCTTTGGCGGGCCGAAACCCCGGTAAAGCGTTCGTAATGGCCGAGGTCCAGGTCGGTTTCCGCGCCGTCCTCGGTGACGAACACCTCGCCATGCTGATAAGGCGACATGGTGCCGGGGTCAACGTTGATATAAGGATCGAGCTTGCGCAGACGAACCTTGAACCCGCGCGCCTGAAGCAGCGCGCCGAGGGCTGCGGAAGCAAGGCCTTTGCCGAGTGAGGAAACCACGCCGCCGGTGATGAAAATGAACCGCGTCATGGACGTGAATAATACATCAAAATTTCAGAACGTAAAAAGAAAAGAGGCGGCAATCCTGCCGCCTCCTCAAAAAAATATTTGGGGCTGTACCAGATAACCCATAAAAGGTGTTGTCATGGGCAGTATGAGAAAAAGCCGCTTAAGCCAACATAAACAAGACCGTTTACAAGAGCATTTTGTCG
>JAQBYB010000129.1 GCA_027624235.1 Pseudomonadota bacterium
GAAGGATCAGGGCCACAAGTTCTGCTTTTTGCAGGCTGGTATAACTATGTCCAATGACGGTTTACGGAGACCACCTCGTGTTTGAATTTGACTCCAGAACTGCCCTGATTATCAGAGCCTTGGCGATCGGCGGCGCGTTGGCGATCGACGGATGGCTGCGCCGGTCGATGCTGGCGGCGCACATCATGCCCGCCGAATAGCCGAAATATTCATATTCGATTTTTCTTAAATGATTTGGCATACTCGGTCCCGACGGTGGCTTCGCCGCCGCTGATCGATGGGTATTAGGGCCATGTCCGCACTCACTGCCGGTTTCCGGAAATGTTCCCGGGTCACAATGACGTCGATTATGGCGTTGATGGCCGTGCTCGTGGTTCAAGCGTCCGCTGGCGCCGCTGAGTTGATCATGTTCGAGAGCGCCGGATGTTCGTGGTGCCGAAAGTGGGATGCGGACATAGCGCCGGCGTATCCGAACACGACCGAATCTAAGTGTGCGCCGCTCCGACGGGTCGATTTGCAGCATGGAGGGTCAGGCGCTGTAACCGTGGCGGCGCCGGTGCTCTACACGCCGACCTTCGTGATCGCCGAAGGCGGTAAGGAAATCGGCCGGGTAACGGGATACGCCGGCGAGGATTTTTTTTGGACGTTGCTGCAGGAGCAGCTTGCGAAGCTACCCGAAGGCTGTCCAAAATCGTGAACTTGGGCTGAGACTCATATTCGATTAAGCAACCTGATGTCTGGAAATTGGGATTTGTCCTGATCAGTCATCCTGTTTTTCCCATTTGATGTATGCCTTGCTAGCCGCGTTCCATTTGTCGTCGATCTCGACGAGGACGGCGCTGACGAGGCGTTCGAGTGATTCTATGTTTGGAAAGACGCGGACCTTTCGTGTGCGCCGCTTGAGTTCCTGCTGGATACCGCGCTCGATTGGATTTGTGGTCCTCAAGCGGCGGCGGTGATGTTCGGGCAAGGAAAAGACGCTCAGTCCCTCAGGCACATTATCTTCGAGCCAGCGGGCGAGATTTGGTGCCTTGTCGCGATAGCTTTCGACCAGCAGACGCAGATTTTCGGTTGCGGTCGCCAGACCAAGAGCGTTCCAGACGTGACGCAGCTCGGCACCGATGCGCTTGCGGATCGCCAGATTGGGGGCATGGTGGATCGCATTTTGTGCCAGGTGGAACTGGCAGCGTTGCCATGTCGCCCCACCGAGAACCGCTTTTCTCGCGGCTTGCAGGCCTGAATGGTCATCAGAGACCACGAATTGAACGCCGTGCATGCCACGTTTCAGCAGGCCTTCCAAGAAGGCCCGCCAGTGGATCTCGGCTTCTGAGAGGGCACAGGAAACACCCAGAACCCGGCGCCGTTCGTCCGGGCCGATGCCGATGGCCGAGAGCACGGCAACATCGCGGACCACACCGCCTAAGCGTGCCTTCTCGTAACGTGCATCGACAATCAGATAGCGGATCTCACCGAGCTCCCGGTTGCGCCAGGCTTCCAGTTCCTCATCCAGTAACTTGGCCGCCCGACTGACCTGGGTGCTCGACAGGCTGTCGATGCCAAACTCCTTCATGACGGCTTCCACGTCGCGCGTCGAGACCCCTTTGACATACATCTCTGCCACCGCCAGCATCACCGCACGAGAAGACCGGCGGCCCCGCTCCAACGATTGCGGATAGAACGGCTCCCCACAACCATCCAGATGACCGGCAGTTTTGGGAACGTTGAGAGCCAGTGTGCCCGCCGGGGTATCAAGCTTTTTGGTTTTGTATCCGTTGGCATAACCTCGACGGCCGTTAACCCGCTCATAATGCCCAGCACCGAGGAATTGCTCGCGCTCAATACGCATGGCCATATCAAACAGACCGGCAAACACCGATGCCATATCTTCCGATCCGTTCGAGATTATCTGTTCCATCAACCGTCCGATCTCTGTATCGTCCTCTTGCCGCATTTTGTAACCTCCATGGTGGTTTGGTTGCTGTCATGGATTAACAAAATAACGGATCGCCCCACCGGGGGCATGCCCCCGGTGGGGCACAAAGCACAAACTCCAATGAAATTTCCATACGTCAGGTTACACGGACACGGATTTGGCAGCATGAACATTGGGGAAGCCGTCGCAAAAGTGTCAAATTCAGACTGCTCTGCCACAATTTTAACAACGGAATAAAGGCAGGAAGCTTCGACAAGCGTCAGACTATTGCGCCCGGACGGCTCTTACGGTCCCGCTCGCTGGCCGATTTCAACTGCCCGCAGGCGGCCATGATGTCCTGGCCCCTGGGCGTCCTGACCGGCGACGAATAGCCGGCGTTATTGACGATTTCGGCGAAGGCCCGGATGCGGTTGCCGGACGAACATTCATACGGTGCCCCCGGCCACGGGTTGAACGGGATCAAGTTGATCTTGGCCGGAATGCCCCTGATCAGGCGGACCAATTCATAGGCATCGGCGTCGGTATCGTTGACGCCCTTCAGCATCACGTATTCAAAGGTGATGCGCCGCGCATTGTTGGCAGTCGGATAATCGCGGCACGCTTGCAGAAGTTCCGCGATCGGCCACTTCTTGTTGATCGGCACCAGGACATCGCGAAGATCGTCGCGGATCGCGTGCAGACTGATCGCCAGATTTACGCCAAGCTCTTCGCCGCAGCGGTGAATCTCCGGCACCACGCCCGAGGTCGAGAGCGTGATCCTGCGTTTCGACAGCGAAATTCCTTCGTGGTCCATGATGATCTGCAACGCCTTGGCGACATTCTCGTAATTGAACAGCGGCTCGCCCATGCCCATCATGACGATATTGGACAGCATCCGTCCGCCGTCGGTCGGCGACGGCCATTCGCCGTAACTATCCCTGGCCGCCATGAATTGGCCGACCATCTCGGCCGGCGACAAATTGCGGACCAGGGCCATGGTGCCGGTATGACAGAACGTACACGATAGGGTGCAGCCGACCTGCGACGAAATGCACACCGCGCCCCGGTCTTCCTCGGGGATATAGACGGTTTCCACTTCCTTGCCGTCGTGGAACCGGAATAGCCACTTCCGGGTGCCGTCCTGGGACCGCTGCTCGGTGGCCACGGCCGGCCGCGTCACCTTGTGGGTTTCGGCCAGCGAGACGCGGAATTCCTTTGATAGCGTCGACATCTTGGTGAAGTCGGTGGCGCCCTGATGATAGATCCAATGCCAAAGCTGGCCGGCTCGAAACGGTTTTTTACCGATCCGCTCAAGTTCGGCCTTGAGCTCGGCCCGGGTCAACCCGACCAGTTCGATCCTAGGGTCGGGGCTAAGCGGTGCCGGCAACTTTTCCGGCGTGACGGGGGCAGGGGCGCTTTCCATCGGCGGACGTTTACACCCTCGCATCGCCGCCGCCAAGGGGCTGGGGTGACGATGAGGCTTGCAAAGCGGCCGGCAAGCGGCATCGTTCAAGAATGCAACGGCCAAGCAAATTACGCTCCGTGACGTTGCTGGCGTTGGCCGAGGTGCTGGCGTTGGCGCTTTGGTTCTCGGCCAGCGCCGTGGTGCCGGCGCTCAAGGCCGAGGCCGGCTTGGCGCCGATGCAGGCGGCGCTTTTCACCAGCGCCGTCGCCGTCGGCTTCGTTGTCGGCACCTTTGCGAGTGCGTTGCTGGCGTTGGCCGATCGAGTGCCGCCAAAATGGCTGTTCGCGATCTCGGCGCTAATCGCGGCGGCCGCCAACTTGGCGATATTGATGCTGCCGCCGAACGGGCACGGCGTCGTTCTTTGTCGGTTCGTCACCGGCGTTTGCATGGCCGGCATCTATCCCGTCGGCATGAAGATGGCGTCCACCTGGGCCCGCAATGACGCCAAGGGGGGCATCAAGGGTGACATGGGATTTCTAATCGGTCTCCTGGTCGGCGCGTTGACGCTCGGATCGGCGCTGCCGCACCTATTCAATGGCCTGGGCGGGGTCGATTGGCGGCTGACCATCAAGCTCGCTTCCGCCGCCGCCGTTCTCGGCGCGGTGATTGTGCTCATGGTCGACCTCGGGCCGAACCGCGCCCCGGCGCCGCCGTTCCGGCCCGGCGCCGCCTTGACCGCGTTCCGCGATCCGGCGCTTAGGCTGGCCAATTTCGGTTACTTCGGCCACATGTGGGAACTTTACGCCATGTGGGCTTGGATCGGCGTCTATCTGGCGGCCAGCTTCAAGATGAGCGGCGTCGAGAACCCAACCCGGTGGGCCGCCTTCGCGACCTTCGCCGTGGTCGGCGCCGGTGCCCTCGGCAGTCTGATCGGCGGATTGATCGCGGATCGGGCCGGCCGCACCTTCTTGACCATTGCCGCAATGACGCTGAGCGGCGCGGCGGCGGCGGGCATTGGTATATTTTACGGCGGGCCGCCGGCCTTGATCGTCGTTGTCGCCGTCGTCTGGGGGTTCAGCATCGTCGCCGATTCGGCGCAGTTTTCATCCTGCGTCATCGAATTGGCCCCCGCCGGTTATACCGGCACCATGCTGACGGTGCAGACCTGCGTCGGCTTCACGCTGACCCTCGTCACCATCCACCTGGTGCCAATGTTGGCCGACGCCATCGGCTGGCGGTGGTCGTTCGCTTTCTTGAGCCTCGGCCCGGCGCTTGGTGTGCTGGCGATGCTCAGACTCCGTGACCACCCGGACGCGCTCAAGCTGGCCGGCGGCCGGCGTTAACGCCAGACCGATGTCGCGCCATAGATATAATGAAAAACAACTCGCCTGATAGGAGTATATTTTATATAATGTCTCTATTGTGGTGTGCGCTTGGTTCCGCGCCGGCGATTTTCCGCCCATAGGACAGAGCGCCTAAAGCAGTGGGGGAGTATTCATGTTTACATCGCGCCACGTCATGGCCGCCGCCGTCGCTGTGTCTCTTCTTGCGGGATGCGAGATCGTCACCAGCGAGACGTATAAGACCGAGGGAAAGATACCATCCGGATTCACCTATTTTCTGCCAAAGAACATGATGAAGATCGAGGCGTCGACAATTAAGGCGTCAACGGAAAATGTCGCCAAAGCCAAGTCGGCGATTGCAAAGCTAAAGACGGCGGCAACGGAAGCCGCAACGGCGGCCGACGCGACGAAAACCGCACAAT
>JAQBYB010000032.1 GCA_027624235.1 Pseudomonadota bacterium
AGCTCAATTAACGCAATTAAGACAGTGGGTTAAAGGTAATTTGAACTAGTTATCTGGTACAGCCCCTTTCATTTTCTATTTCCTTTGACATGGCTTGGTTTAAACACCGCCAGAGACTAGTACAGTTGTATGCGGACAAGAAAGTCAAAATGCCTCACAGGCAATCAAAACACCGTGACCTCAAATCCCGTCCAAAATCGTGCGATACCCGAACAAGGCCGGGGTGCCGCCGGTGTGAAGAAACAACACGGTCTGTTCCTGGCTAAAGGCATCTGATCGCACCAGGCCGATCAGCCCGGCCAAGGCTTTGCCGGTATAAACCGGGTCCAGCAAAAGCCCTTCTTCCCGGGCCGCCAGGGCCATCGCCTCCAACATCTCCGGAGACGACTGTCCATAACCAGGGCCGAGATAGTCATCGGTGACGTGGATATCGCCTTTAGTGATGGCGTTGGACAACCCCACCATTTCGGCAACGGTATTGGCCTGATTAAGAACGCGGTCGAATTGCTGGTCCTGTTGCCGCCGGACACATACGCCGATGACCTTGATATCGCTATCGCGGTGCCTTAGCCCGACCAAGACGCCGGCATGGGTGGCGGCGCTGCCGCTGGCCAGGACAATAACGTCGACCTGGATGCCTTGTTCCGCAATCTGATCAAGAATTTCCCCGGCCCCGACCACGTACCCCAAAGCCCCCAATGGCGGATGCCCCGGCGACAGGTGAATGACATAAGGCTTCCCGCCTTCGCCGCGGACACGCTCGGCGATATCTTCCAACCCCTTGTCGGCGCCGGCCTCGTCCTCGCCTTCCGGGAAGTAATGAATTTTAGCGCCCAGCAAGCGGTCCAGCAGGACATTACCGGATACTTTATATTCAAGCGTCTTTGTCGCCACCCGGTTTTCCAACTGAATCTCACAGGCCATGCCCAGCTTTGCCGCCGCCGCCGCCGTCATGCGCACGAAATTGGACTGCACGGCGCCGGTGATAATAACCGTGTCGGCGCCTTGGGCCTGGGCGTCGCCGAAATAAAACTCAAGCTGACGGGCCTTGTTGCCGCCCATGGCAAGACCGGTGCAATCATCGCGCTTCACCAACAACGACGGCCCGCCGAGCATCCGGCTGAGATTGGGCATCGCCTCCAGGGGGGTCGGGGAATGCGCCAAAATCGCGCGGGGATAATCGGAAATCGCCATCGAGCAAAGGTCCTTTAAAATAGCGTCGGGGCGTATCTATATACCGTGAACACCTTTACGTCTTGGTGGAAAAAAGGTTTATCCTGTTTTCAACCCTAGACAGAGCCCGAACCATTGAAACCCCGTTCATCAAATACCCGGTTGCCAAATAGCCCCATAAAAGCCCGGTTGTTGGCGTCGGCCTTGTCCCTTGTGGTAATTTTAGGGACCGTTTACGGCCTCAGGGCCGCCAAGGCGGATCCTTTTTCCCCGGATATTCTTAATTCGGTCGTCAGCCTGTTGCCGCAATGGCCCGGCGACGGCCGCCGCCCTAAGGAGCCTGAAGGCACCGCCGTCGCCGTGTTGCCGGGAGGATACCTGGCGACCAGCGACCACGTTATCGGCCCCGCCAAAACGATCCGGATCAGGCTTGAAAACGGCCGGGTTCTTGCCGCCGAAATCATCGGGCGCGACGCCACTACCGATCTCGCCCTGATCAAAGCCCCCATCGACCTGCCGGTTCCCACCGTCGGGCCGGAACCTAAACTTGGGCAACGTGTTTGTGCCATCGGCAATCAGTTTGGTTTGGGATTGTCGGTGACCTGCGGCGTCGTTTCCGCGGTTCGGCGAACCGGCACGGGCTTCAACCCAATCGAGGATTTTATCCAAACCGACGCGGTCATTAATCCGGGCGGTTCGGGCGGCGCCTTGGTCGATGGCGATGGCCGCTTGGTCGGTCTGATTTCGGCGATCTTTACAAAGGATAGCGACGCCAACATCGGCGTCAATTTCGCTTCCTCGATGAGACTCGTGATGCGGGTCGTCCGAGACCTAAAGGAGCAGGGCCGGGTGGTTCGCGCCAAGCCGGGATTCAATGTCCGCGATTTATCCCTTGACGAGCGCCTGACGACGGTTGGCGCGGCGATTACCTACGTAACCAGGGATGGCGCCGCCGCCGGTGCGGGCCTTCAAACCGGGGACGTCATCTCCGTCATCGGCGATAGAAAAATTTACCAGGCCTCCGACGTTTCCAGCGCCATTCATCTGGCCCGGCCAGGAGATGCCCTCCATATTGAATATCTCCGCAGCGGGAAGCAGGGGGCCGCTACCTTGAAACTTTCCCCCTGATTTGAACGCTCACGAGAGCGTTATTTGTCCCCAGAGGGGGGAACGTCTAAATTTCTCATATTCTTTTCCCCAAACCTTCGGAGGATGAGCTATGCGTCTGGTTTTGCTCAGCTGCCTGATCGCGATACTGACCCTGCCGGTCCAGGCCGAAAACCCCACCCCTTATTCTGGGACAAAAATGATCGAAACGGGCCAACCGTTCGACGCCTTCATAAAACGCCTGACGACCGCCATCCGGGACAACAAAATGGGCATCGTCGGCGATGCCTGCGCCACCTGTGGCGCCAAGGGTATCGGCGTGACCATTCCTGGCAACCGGGTGCTCATGATCTTCAGCCCTCATTTTGCCGTCCGTATGCTGAAAGCCAGCGAAGCGGCCGGAATCGAAGCGCCGCTCAGGCTTTATATTACCGAACAACCGGACGGCAAGGCGCGGTTGACGTACCGACTTCCAAGCCACGTTTTCGGCGTATACAAGGTGCCCTCCCTGGATACAATGACCAAGGAGCTTGACGAAATTATTGCTCGTATCGTCAAACAGGCAACCGGATAAGGACTAGAAAAACCCGTGACCACCGAAACGGCGGCCTTTCCGCCGATCCAACGGCCTTTCTTGTTTGTTGCCCTGGCTCTGGCCGCCGGGCTTTTCGTGCAATTATCGACCAGCGGAGCGGAACTTCCGGCGTTGTTCGCCGTCGGCATCGCAATGGGCATTTCGCTTTACCACGCCGCCTTCGGTTTTACGGGTGCCTATCGACGGCTTTTCACCGAAAAAGACATCTCCGGCATCACCGCGCAACTGGTCATGCTGGCGACGGCGATGCTCTTGTTCGCGCCTGTCCTGGCGGAAGGCCGGGTCTTCGGCCACGGCGTCAGCGGCGCCATTGCGCCCGTCAGCGTTTCCATGGCCTTCGGGGCGTTCATTTTCGGCATCGGCATGCAGTTGGGCGGCGGCTGCGGGTCCGGGACTTTGTTTACGGCCGGTAGCGGCAACTCGCGCATGGTGTTGGTGTTGGTGTTTTTCTGTATCGGCGGGCTTTGGGGCAGCTTGGATCAAGAATGGTGGACGAAACTCCCGAGCATCGGATCGATCTCCTTTGGCGAAAAGTTCGGTTGGGGCCCGGCCATGGCCATGCAACTGGCCGCCCTGGGGTTGATTTATCTGGGTCTCCGCAAGCTTGGGTGCGAGAACAAACGTTCCCTTTGGTGGGATAGCAGGTTTTCCTGGAAAACCCTTCTAAGGGGACCATGGCCGCTGTTTCTAAGCGCCGGCCTTTTGGCTCTTTTCAACTGGCTAACACTGTTGATCGCTGGACATGCATGGTCGATTACGTGGGCCTTTACCCTTTGGGCGGGAAAAGCCGCCGTTGCCATGGGTTGGGATTTATCGTCCACTTGGTTCTGGTCCGGCGGCTTCGCCGGACGGGCGCTCAACCGTTCGATCTTGTTGGACATAACGTCGGTTATGAACATCGGCATCATGTTCGGCGCCTTTATCGCCGCAACGCTCGCCGGCAAAATCGCGCCCGGAACCCGTATCCCCCTGCCCTCCCTGTTGGCGGCGGTGTTCGGCGGCTTGCTTTTGGGATATGGGGCAAGGCTAGCGTATGGCTGTAACATCGGAGCTTTTTTCAGCGGCGTTGCGTCCACCAGCCTGCACGGATGGGTGTGGATTGTTTTTGCTCTTGCCGGAAACTATCTCGGGGTTAGGCTCAGACCCTTGTTTAAACTTTAGGGCGCCGTCGTCCTGGACAGGTAGCCTCGGAGAGCCCTTCTCCATCAAGCTTTCATCACGATATAGTGTAGCAATGTAACTTGAAAAGAGTCATCAATTCACAATATTACCTTGAGCCAACAGGCAACCTGAGAACCCCCTCCAACGCCGCCCGGAATTGAGCATGCAACATAGGATGACCTTTATGCAAAAAATCGCAACCCTGGCCAATTTTAGCTTAACCGTCTGTCAGAGGGCATTGCTGACCCGTGTCGCCGTCCTGGCCGTGATTGTCGCCGCTGGTCCGGCCCAGGGGGCGGAACATAGCAACGTCATCCAGTTGACCCAGACGCCCTGTCAATTCCTGGAATCGGAGGGCGTGGACCATAAGTTCAAATCCACAAGGAAGGCCGACTGCGACGCCATTAACACAAAAACCGGGGCCGAGCGGTTAGCCAAAGCCGAGGTGATGAAGCTGAAACCCGGTCAATATGTGTTCCGGGTGACCAACAAGAACGTCCCCTACGATCTTGGCTTCTGGTTCCGGTCCAAGGACTACGACGGGCGTAACCCGCTGCACAAATTGACCAAGACCAGCGTCTCCGGCGGCGGGCTCAGCCCGGGAACCACCAAGGACTATGTGGTCAACCTGAAGCCCGGCGAGTTTATCTACTCGTGTCCGCTCAACCCCACAATCAATTACAGGGTTTTGGTCACTGAGGGCTGAGCCGGAGAGACGGTGAACCCCGGACAAGCCGAAACCCGATCAGAATGTGTTTCAGGTCCTTCGGTCGGGAATGCCGGGCGGCGGGGCGGCAAATTCCGCACCCCTTGTCGTCCCAGGAGCCCCCTTTGACAAAGAAACGCCCTTTCCCGGCTTCCGTCGATGTCCATTCGAAAACCTGCCCGGCGGGATCAACCAGACCTAAGGGACTCTCGCCACCGGGAACTCGGCCCACGGGAACGGTATCGAAGGGGCCGAGGTCGTGACTGTTGAGCCGTTGGGGGTCAAACGTATTTCCCCAGGGGAAACGGCTGCCGGTCGTCCCGCGGGCGGCTTTTTCCCATTCAGTCTCGCTCGGCAACCGCCAAATTTTTCCCGTTTTTATTGACACCCATTCGGCATAGGCCTGGGCGTCTTCATGGGAGACCATCACCACGGGATGTTCCAACCGGCCATCTGGTGGCGACCCATTTATCCAGGCGTGGCGGCGGGTGAGTTCATAGGGATGGACCAGGCCGTAAGATGTCCAGGTGACCTCATCCACGTCCGGCGCGGGGTGTCCTGTTTCCTGAATAAACGCCCGGTATTGGGCATTGGTGATCAGGGTTTTGGTAATCCGGTAATCGCCGGTTTCGATTTTCTTGCGTTGTTTTTCGGTGTCGTACCAGCCCCATTCACGGGTGCGGCTGTGTCCATAAGCGGCCTCGTCCAGGCGGTAGGCGGCTTCCCGTTCCGCCGGATCGGAACCCGTAATGAACGGCCCTGCGGGAATTTCCACAGTTTCCGGAATTTCCTCTCCGGCGCCCGCAGGCGTCCTATTAAATAACGCCACGGCGAGAACGAATAAAAAAAAGGGCAAGGACCTCAATGACCGGCTCCCGAGGATGGAAATCGATGGATATGGTTATTCTAATTCGAAAAAGAGTATATCCGGCCTCCGGCACTTCGCGCCGAATCCTCACAATCTTGTGAAGACATTTGATTGGAGGCATTCACAGGCTTCTGACAGTATTCGTGCAACCTAAAAACATCGTCTGAAAATAAATCTAATAACGGTTGGGAATAGGAGACAACTTGTGAAATCTTTTAAATTTTCGCTTCTGTCAACCACGGTTATTCCGGCTTTTGTCGGAGCCGGGATCGCGGCGGTGGGGGCATTGTCAACGTCTGCCCCGGCACATGCCGCGAGCGTGGGGACGGAACAATCAACACAATTGCCCGCGGCTAAACCGAAGCCCCGGTTGATCCAGTTTGCCCAGTGCAAGCCATGTAACCCTTGCGCCGCGACAAAGAGGGGCTGCAATCCGTGTAATCCGTGCGCGGCCAAAAAAGGCGGGTGCAATCCTTGCAACCCGTGCGCCGCCGGCGGGAGCGCGGTTTCCCCGAAATGTTTCGTGCCGAGGCTAAAGGCGGCGTTGAAAAATCCATGCAGTCCTTGTAATCCTTGCGCGCCAAAAAAGGTCAGCAACCCCTGCAACCCGTGCGCGGCGAAAAATCCGTGCGCGGCAAAGAAAGGGGGCAATCCTTGTGCAGCGAAAAACCCCTGTGCCGCCAAAGGCTGCAATCCCTGTAATCCCTGCGGCGCCGGGGGAGTCGTTAAAATCTCTGGTTCCGAAGCCCAAGCCGTTTACAACTGCCTGCAACCTGATATGAAAAAAGCCTATGCCAAGGCAGGGCTCAGGCAGGTCAATGGCTATACCGGGTGGCTGAAAGTCAATGCAACCGCCTATCAGTCCGCAACCCACGGGGCCCGGTACGTCAACAACTACGCCGACAGCCATGGTGATTTCCGCTACAAGATGTTCGAAAAGGCGGGAACCATGCCTTTAGGCTCCGTCCTTGCAAAGGACAGCTTCGTCGTCAATCCGGACGGCAAGGTTTCCATCGGGCCTTTATTCATCATGGAAAAGATGGGAACGGGCTTCAATAAAGGGTCCGGGGACTGGCGTTACACCATGATCATGCCTAACGGCACAATCGCCGGCATGACCAAAGGGAAGGGCATGAACATGAAGTTTTGCGCCGAATGTCATGCCGGGGTGGCCCCGGACCAGGACCACGTCATGTTCCTGCCTGAGGAATACCGGGTGAAGTTCTAAAAACGCCGCACCCGATCAGGAGACCCCAGAGACGACGGCGGGATAACCGCCACCGCCTTTTTTTGGCCTGGAGGCTGAAACATTTGCATCACGCATTTTTGAAGTGACGTTATTCGCTTTTCCCCTGGCCGCCGCGCTATGAATAGGCCTCTACACACGTGGTATTGGGGATGTCCCGGGTACCGGTTGAGAACAAAAACCTTACTGTTTAGGAGAAGTTAAAAATGTTGAAAAAGACGGTTACCGCCATTGGCGTTGCGGCCCTTGCCGGCGTTGGTGCTATGAGCGTCCTGCCGGAAGCTGTTGCGAAGTCAGCGACAACCCAGGAAATCATTGAATTGGCCCAGAGCAAGCCATGTAATCCTTGCGCCGCACAAAAGAAGGGCGGCAACCCGTGTAATCCTTGCGCCGCGAAAAAAGCCGGCGGCAATCCTTGCAACCCGTGCGCCGCGAAAAAAGCCGATGGCAATCCGTGCAACCCCTGCGCCGCGAAAAAGAAGACGAAAATGTAGGACTGCAACCCGTGCAATCCTTGCGCAGCTAAAAAATACTAAAAAACGCCCAGAGTTTCTTTGACAAGGAATGCGCCGCGAGGGGTTTAACCTGTTCGCGGCGTTTTCTTTTCTCCTGTGACAAAGATATGATCGGGTTTCGGTCGAAAGGAATCCAGACGCTGGTATTTTGAGAAATCCAAGATGACTGATTTCAAGAACCTTTCCCTTTCACGGCTTCGGAAAATGGCCCGGGCCGGGCAACAAATCCTTGAATGCTACCGTCTTCTCGGGAAAACGGACGCCAACGTCGTCGGTGAAGTGTTGGAGGGACAGGGCGAGTTTTATGAATGGGACCATTACCCACCGGGCGATGTCTTTGATCATGAAACCAACGCCCAGTATTATTATCACGCCCACCCGCCCGAGGGCCGGGCAGAAAAATTCGGAGCCGAGCACGGGCACTTCCACACCTTTCTTCGTCCCAAGGGCATGCCCCGGAATATCAGGCCGGCGAAAGTTCTCGATTTTGAGAAACCGGAAGGCGACAACGACGCCTTGACTCATTTCGTCGGCATTGCCATGAGTCCGGGGGGGTTTCCGACCCGACTTTTCACCACCAACCGATGGGTCACCGGCGAGGTCTGGTACAAGGCATCATCAGTTATTTCCCTGATTGACCGGTTTTCCATGGATTTGGCTTATCCGTCTTTGCCCGTCAACATCTGGATCACGGGGATGCTTCAGTTATTCCGTCCCGATATTGAGAAATTGCTGATGGAGCGGGACCAAGCCGTCCAGGAATGGCTGGACAAACACCCCGGCGAAAACGTTTACGAAGACCGGGGGCTGGAAATCACCTCCATCCAAGACATTTCCGTTGAGAAACAGATCAAACTGGTGAACAAGGCGTTAAAGGCTGCAAAAACCGGATGAGCCACCAACACCTTTATTCGGAGACAACCACCGCGCCAGAGTCGATAAAGCTTTCGATTTCGCTTTCGTCAAATCCATATTCGGCTAAAACCTCGCGGGTATGTTGACCGTATACAGGTGCGCCGGCGGCAACCCGGCCCGGCGTTTCTGAAAACTTCACCGGCGGACCCAGGGTCTTAACCGGCCCCACCCGGGCGTGGTTGACCTCAACGACCATATCGCGGGCCAGCGCTTGGGGGTCTTCGTGCATCTCGTTGACGCTAAGAACCGGCCCGGCGGGAACGCCAACCCCATCCAGCCGGGTGAGCCAGTCTTCTGTCGATTGCGTGGCGAAAATATTTCCCAACAGGACTTCCAGTTCTCGCAAGTGGACCATGCGGTCGGAATTTTCCCTGAAACGGGGGTCGTCGGCAATCTCCGGCGCATCCAGAACATCCAGCAGCCGAAGCCAATTTTTTTGATTGGCGGCGCCCAAGGTGATCCAACCATCAACCGTTTGGAACGCTTGATAGGGGCCGTTCAGCGGGTGCGCCGAACCCATCGGTCCGGGGGCAACGCCGGTGGCAAGCCCGATGGCCGATTGCCAATAGGTGTGCACGATCCCGGCTTCGAACAACGAGGTATCGATCTTTTGCCCCTCCCCGGTTTTCAGTTTATGCGCGTAGGCGGCGCTGACGGCCATAGCACCCAAAATTCCCGCCGTGATGTCAGTGATCGGGGCGCCCATCTTTACAGGTGGGCGGCCTGGGCCTTCACCGGTGATGCTCATCAACCCGCTCATGCCCTGGGCGATCAGATCAAACCCGCCGCGCATCGCATATGGGCCGGTGCGCCCGAACCCAGAAATGGCGCAATAAATCAAACCGGGATTTTCCTTTTTCAGGTCGTCATAGCCCAGGCCCAGTTTATCCATGGTGTCGATCCGGTAATTTTCGATCACCACGTCGGCGGTCTTGAGAAGCCGCTTCATCACCGCCTTGCCACCGGGCTCTTTCAAATTGACGGCAATGCCCCGTTTGTTGCGGTTCATCATCATGAAGGCGGCGGATTCACCATCGATGTCCGGCGGCAGGAAACGTCTGGAATCGTCACCGCCGGGGACTTTTTCGACTTTGATCACATCGGCGCCCATGTCGGCCAGCATCAACCCGCAGGCCGGCCCGGCCATGATATGGGCTAGTTCGATTACTTTAAGACCGGTGAGGGGTCCGCCACTGCCCGCCATGTCAGCGTCCTTTGAAGTCCGGTTTTTTCTTGTCCAGAAACGCCTGATAACCGGTTTTGAAGTCCTCGGTGTCGTAGCACGCATAGGCTTCTTTGATCTCTTCCTCACTCAATGGGCTGGGATCGGCAAGACGGTCGAGAAATTTCCGATGCCAGCGATGCACCAACGGCGCGCCCTCGGCAATCCGCCGGGCCGTGGCCATGGCCTCGGCCTCGACGGCATCATCGGCGACGATGCGGCTGACGATGCCTTTTTGCAGGGCTTCGGGGGCGTCGAGAATGCGCCCCTCAAGTAGGATTTCCAGCGCCCCGGCGGCACCGACAAGGTCCCTGAGCGCACTAATTTCCTGATAGCCCATAACCAGCCCCAACTTACTGATGGGGGCGCCGAAACGACTCGATTCCCCGCAAATGCGGATATCGCAAAGACCCGCGATCTCCAGCCCGCCACCGACGCAGACACCCTTAATCATCGCCACTTTCGGGATCGAACAGGCGCACAGAGCCGCAATGGCCGTGTTCATGAGCCTGCCATAGGCTTCCGCCTGGACGGAATTGGAACGCTCAACGGCGAATTCGGAAATGTCGTTGCCGGGGCTGAAGGCCCGGTCACCGGCGCCGCGTAAAACGATACAGCGAAGTCCGGTGTCCTGGGAAAGCTCTTCGATGACCGACGCCAACCGCGCCCACATTACCTTGGTAAAGGCGTTGAGCTTGTCGGGGCGGTTAAAGATCACCGTCGCGATGTCGCCATCGCGCTCTACCAGGACTGCATCGGTCATGGCGTTGTTATCGGGAAATGCCGCCCCGGCGTCAAGCCGGAGCGGCAGTCCAAATGATACTTATTCCGCGGCCGCGGCTTTACCTGCCTTGGATTCCGTCTTGGCCAAGAAACTCATCGCCGCGTCGAGGCCGCCCTTGGTGAACGGAATGCCCGCGATCTCAAGGCCCATTTCAACGCCGGACAAAGTGCCACACAACATCAGTTCGTTGAAGGAGCCAAGATGACCGATGCGGAAGGCCTTGCCCTGGAGCCGGGCCAGCCCGCCGCCGAGCGACATGTCGAACCGTTCCAGGACGATCTTGCGGAAGGCATCGGCATCATGGCCTTCGGGCATGAAGGCAGCGGTGATCGACGGCGAAGGGATGCCGTTGCCCGAACACACCGTTTCCAGGCCCCAGCCCCGGACGGCGCGCCGCGTCGCTTCGGCCAGGCGCGCATGGCGAGCATAAACGTTGTCCAGGCCCTCTTCGAACAACATGTCCATGGCTTCGTCGAGGCCGAACAAAAGGTTTGTCGCCGGCGTATAGGGGAAGAACCCGCCATTGTTGTTCTTCAGCATGTCCTGCCAGTCCCAGTAACAACGCGGCATCTTCGCCGATTTGTTGGCTTCCAGGGCTTTGTCGCTCATGGCGTTGAAGCTCAAGCCGGCCGGCATCATCAGGCCTTTTTGCGAACCGGCGATGGTGACATCAACGCCCCATTCGTCATGGCGGTAATCCAGCGAACCCAGCGACGAGATCGTATCGACCAACAACAGCGCCGGATGACCGGCCTCATCCATGGCTTTGCGCATGGCGTGAACATCGGAAACCACGCCGGTGGCGGTTTCGTTATGAACCATGCAGACGGCCTTGATTTCGTGGTTTGTGTCTTTTTCCAGGGTCGCCTTGGCGTCCTCAATAATAACGCCGGTCCGCCAATCGTCACCTTCGACGATGGGCTCAAGTCCGATACGGCGGCAAAGATCACGCCACAGGTGCATGAACTGGCCGGTTTCGAACGTCAGAACCTTGTCGCCGGGCGACAGCGTGTTGACCATGGCGGCTTCCCAGGCGCCGGTTCCCGACGACGGATAAATGATGACCGGATTTTTAGTTTTGAAGACCAGTTTTAGCCGCTCCAGAAGACCGGAGGCGAATGCTGAAAAATCCGGGCCCCGGTGGTCCATGGTCGGCTGGTCAATGGCGCGGAGAACACGGAACGGAATATTGGTCGGTCCCGGAATCTGCAAAAAATGGTGGCCACTCTTAAAAGACATCTCTAATTTCCTCCCTGGCCCTCCCCACCCACGGTAAAAACGAGCGAAAAGACCTAATTTTTGATCAGGTTTCCGGCTCAATTTTGTTGGACCAAGAAAATGAATTCATTTTCCAAATGCCCTACGGAGCAAGCCGAAAATCACACTATGTTGAAGTAAAAGGCTATAATACATTAATTTTAAAAGAAAAAATGATACTAGTCTGGTTAAATTCATCTTCGAAAAGGCATCATCCGCATGCTAAATAGCCGCAAGCATTGATTTTTGCATTCAAAATGCTACCGTTAACCCTCAAAGTCGACGCACCGGAACATACCCTTTTGGATTACATTATACAATTATCTTATATGTCATGGCCGCCAATTATTTAAATCACCAAAGAACCTCAGCCTCCGTCGGCGACGGGGCGTTAGCCAGGCGCCTTGCCCATGAGGTCGAAGGCGAGGTGCTGTTCGATCCGGCCAGCCGTGGCCGTTATTCAACCGATGCGTCGCATTACCAGATTGAGCCCATCGGCGTCGTCGTTCCAAAGACCGCCGACGACATCGCCGCCGTCATCGCCATCGCCGCCGAACAAGGCCTGCCGGTCCTGCCCCGCGGTGCCGGCACTTCCCAGTGTGGCCAAACGGTGGGCGAGGCCATCGTTGTCGATGTCTCGAAAAACCTCAACCGGGTGCTCGACTTCAACGCCGAGGCCCGCACCGCCTGGGTCGAGCCGGGGATGGTCCTGGACCAACTGAATGCCTTCCTCAAACCGCACGGGCTGTGGTTTCCGGTCGACGTCTCGACGTCGAGCCGCGCCACCATCGGCGGCATGACCGGCAATAACAGCTGCGGCGCCCGGTCAATCCGCTACGGGACGATGCGCGACAACGTCCGCGCCATCGACGCCATTTTGATGGACGGTGGAACCATGCGTTTCGGCGAGCTATCCGATAACGCCGCCACGGCGGCGCTGACGAAACGCCAACAATCCCTGGTCGCCGGGCTTTTGGATATCGGCCACCGCGAAGCCAACGAAATCACCAATCGCTTTCCCGACCTGATGCGCCGGGTCGGCGGCTACAACCTTGATGCCTTAATGCCGGACGGCCCGAAGCCGGGGTCCTGGGCCGACGCCACCACCTCAGCCACGCCGTTGCATCCAAATCTGGCGCACCTTTTGGTCGGCTCAGAAGGAACGCTGGCATTTTCGACCCGCATCCAGATCGACCTGCAGCCGCCGCCGGCCCACAAGGTCCTGGGCATTTGCCATTTCCCGACCTTCTTCAAGGCCATGGAGTCGACCCGTCACATCGTCGCGCTGGACCCGTCGGCGGTGGAGCTTGTCGACCGCACCATGATTGATCTCGCCCGCGACATCCCACTGTTCCGGGCGACCGTGGATCAATTCGTGGAAGGCCAGCCCGAGGCCTTGTTATTGGTGGAATTCGCCGGTGACGACAGAGACACGCAGCTTCGGAAATTAATGATGCTGGGTGAATTGATGGCGGATCTCGGCTTTCCCGGCGCCGTCGTCGAAGCCATCGATCCGGGATTCCAAAAGGCCGTCTGGGAGGTGAGAAAATCCGGCCTCAATATCATGATGTCCATGAAAGGTGACGGCAAGCCGATCTCCTTCATCGAAGACTGCGCCGTCCGGCTAGAGGACCTGGCCGAATACACCGACCGCCTGACTCAGGTTTTCACCAAACACGGCACCACCGGCACCTGGTATGCCCATGCCTCCGTCGGGTGCCTGCATGTGCGCCCGGTGCTCAACCTTAAATCAGACGTCGACACCCATAAGATGCGCGCCATCGCCGAGGAAGCCTTCGCCATGATTCGCCAGTACAAAGGATCGCACTCCGGCGAACACGGCGACGGCCTGGTGCGTTCGGAATTTCACCAACCCATGTTTGGCGATCGCATCACCAAGGCCTTCGAAGAGGTCAAGGATGCCTTCGACCCGAACCGGCTGCTCAACCCCGGAAAGATTGTCCATGCAACCAAAATGGACGACCGCACCTTGTTCCGCTACAAGCCGGGTTATCAAACCCTCCCCCTTGAAACGGCTTTCGACTGGTCCGATTGGGGCGGGTTCGGGGGCGCCGTCGAAATGTGCAACAACAACGGCGCCTGCCGTAAAATCGATGCCGGCGTGATGTGCCCATCCTTCCGGGCGACCGGCGATGAAAAACACCTGACCCGGGGACGCGCTAATACCTTGCGTCTGGCCCTATCCGGCCAGCTCGGCGCCGAGGCCTTCACCGGAGATGCGCTGCATGAGGCCATGAAGCTCTGCGTCGGGTGCAAGGGCTGCAAACGGGAATGCCCGACCGGCGTCGATATGGCCAAAATGAAAATGGAATTCCTGCATCATTACAACAAGCGTCATGGGCTTCGGCTGTTTGATCGCCTGGTCGCCTACCTGCCACGCTACGCCGGGGCGGCCTCGAAGATTGCGCCGCTGCTCAACCTCCGCGACAAAATCCCTGGGTTGGCGGGTCTAAGCCAAATATTTTTTGGGTTCAGCCGCAAACGAAAGCTGCCTGTGTGGAGCCGCAACCCGTTCCGCCTCAACGAAGCCGGGTCAGGAACCGCCGTTGGCCCCGAAGTGGTGCTTTGGGCTGATACTTTCTCCACCTATTTCGAGCCCGAAAACCCACGCGCGGCAGCCAAGGTCCTGGCCGCCGCCGGTTATCGGGTCCACCTGGCGAAACCGGCGGCGGGGGACCGGCCGCTGTGTTGCGGACGGACCTTCCTGGCCGCCGGCCTGGTTGACGAAGCCAAGGCCGAAGCCCGGCGAATGCTAAACGCGCTCAAACCTTTCGTCGCAAGGGGTGTGCCCGTGATCGGGTTGGAACCATCGTGCCTCTATACCCTGCGCGATGAATTCAAGGCCATGTTTCCCGGGGAAGACAGCAACAAATTGGCCGACAACGCGTTTACGTTCGAAGAATTCCTGGCCCGTGAATATAGGGCCGGCACGCTGTCGCTGGACCTTAAGTCCGCCGCCGGGAACAAGGCCATGCTTCACGGCCATTGCCATCAAAAGGCCTTCGACGCCATGAGCGCGGCGGAAACCACGTTGGCGCTGGTGCCGGACCTTGAGATCAAAACCATTGCATCGGGGTGTTGCGGGATGGCCGGGGCCTTCGGCTACGACGCCGACAATTACGATATTTCCATGGCCATGGGGGAACTCGACCTGTTGCCGGCGGTGCGCAACGCCGGTGTGGACGACCTCATCGTCGCCGCCGGCACCAGTTGCCGCTGTCAAATTGAGGATGGCGCCGACCGACGCGCCCAGCATCCCGCCCGCATCCTGGCCGCCGCCTTATGAGGCAACAAATGACCCAAGCCGCAGAAATTTCAACCGCACCGCCGCCGCGCCACGATGAAATCCTCATCGCCATCCGGGAGATGATCTTCACCGGCGAATTGATCGGCGGCCAGCGGGTTCCCGAAAAGATGATTTGCCAACAGCTTTCCATTTCACGCACACCGCTACGTGAAGCCTTGAAGGTTCTGGCATCGGAAGGGCTTCTGGAACTGCTGCCCAACCGGGGCGCACGCATCGCCCGGCTGACCGCCTCCTTGGTCGATGAGATGTTTCCGGTGATGGGGGCCTTGGAGGGGCTGGCTGGGAAAATCGCCTGCCAACGGATCAGCGATGACGGAATCGATGAAATTCGCGCGCTCCATTACCAGATGGCGGCCCACTACAAGCGCGGAGAATTAGGTGAATACTTCGGCCTCAATCAACAAATCCACGAAAAGATTATCGCGGCCACGGGAAACGCGACCCTGGCCGGGATGTATACGTCCCTGGCCGCCCGCATCCGCATGGCCCGGTACCGGGCCAATTTTTCACAACCCCGATGGGATCAGGCCATGGCCGAGCACGATGAAATTCTAAGCGCCTTGACCGAGCGTGACGGCCCCAGGTTAACTGGGGTCTTGAGCAAGCATTTAAAGAACACTTGCGAGACCGTGAAAGCGGTCATTGCCGGCGGCGAGACTGGATAACCCCCATGTTAAAAAAGTTGTCGGTTTTTATTTTTGGCGAACGGCGGCAAGCGCACCTGCCGGACCGAGTCCGTGAAAGTATCGCCAAGCAACAGGTCGAGAGCGAAAAGCTGATCAGCTGGGTGCAGCTTCTGCTCGTCCTCATTTTTGGAACACTTTTCGCCTTCGCCCCGTCGAGCGCGCCGGAGGCTGGGTTTCAGCCGGTTCCCTGGGCTTTGTCCACCTACTTTATCTTCACGCTGGCACGCCTGGTAGGCGCGCATAGAGGACAATTACCGGACTGGGTGCTGATGGTTTCGGTGGTCATGGACATCGGCCTTTTGATGGCCCTGATTTGGAGCTTTCACATTCAATATATGCAGCCGCCATCCTTCTACCTGAAGGCGCCGACGATGATTTATGTGTTCATCTTTATCGCCTTGCGGGCGCTGCGGTTTGAACCCCGGTTCATCCTTCTGTCCGGAGCGGCGGCGGTGATCGGATGGTTATGCCTTGTTCTTTATGTCCTTTTTTCAGTGCCTGAAAATCCGATGATCACGCGCGACTATGTGACCTACTTAACGTCGAACGCCATTCTTATCGGCGCCGAAGTCGACAAGATACTGTCCATCGCCATGGTCACTCTTGTGCTGGCGGTGGCAATCATGCGGGCACAGCGGACACTCAACCGCGCCGTTCAGGACAGCATGGCGGCGGCGGACCTTGCCCGCTTCGTATCACCTGAGATCGCAGACCGCATCACCTCCGCCAATGTCGCCATTCAACCCGGCGACGGAGAATCCAAAATCGCCACCATCATGTTCACCGACATTGAAGGGTTTTCGACAATTTCAGAAAAGCTAACCCCGCAGGAGCTGGCCGGAATGCTGAATGAATACTTCAGCGCCATGTCCGATGTCATTTACGAGCACGGAGGCACCATTTCGCAATTCATTGGCGATATGCTGGTCATCACTTTCAACGCGTCAACGCCAAACCAAGATCATGCGATTAATGCCGTCCGCACGGCGGTCGCAATCCAGGCCGTCACCAACAGCCGCACCTTCGGTCATGGGAAAATCGGGGGGGCAACATTGAAGACCCGCTGCGGGATCAATACCGGCGACATCGTTGTTGGCGCCGTTGGCACAACGGAAAGGCTGGTGTTCACGGTCCACGGCGATAACGTCAATATCGCCGCCCGACTGGAACCGCTGAACAAGGAATATGGAACCTACATCCTGGTCGGAGAAAATACCGAAAATGCCTGCCGCGGCATGTGCAACTTCGAATTGGTCGGCGAGGTCACCGTCCGTGGGCGGACGATGCCGACAAAAGTCTTTACAGTGAAAGACTGATTAACTCCGAAGCACGCCGCCCGTCGCCTTGTGGACGCTGGCCACCACCTTTTCCGCGATGGCTTCGATCTCCGCATCGGTCAGGGTCTGTTCAACCGGCTGCACGACCACGTTGATGGCGAGCGATTTTTTACCGTCGCCCAGGGCGCCGCCTTCAAAAACGTCAAACAACGAAACCTGCGTGATCAATTTCTTTTCCGCGCTCCTGGCGGCGCCTAGAACCTTGGCGGCGGAAACATCGGCGTCAACGACGAAGGCAAAATCCCGCTCCACGGCGTGAAATTGAGGAAGGTCCAAAAACGGTCGGGCCTTGCTTTTCTTGTCTTTGGCTTTGGGTAGGTTGTCGAAGAAAATTTCAAACCCGGCGTGCGTCCCTTTGACGCCCATATCTTTCAGGATGCGCGGGTGAATTTCACCAAAATGGGCAAGGATGGTTTTTGGACCCAGCCGGAGCACGCCGCTGTGACCGGGGTGATACCATCCCGGCGCTTCGGCGACGGCGTCAATTTTATCGGCCTGAAGACCCATCGCCCCCAGCACGGCCAGAGCATCGGCCTTGGCATCAAACAGATCCACGGGTCGGGGTGGCTCCGCCCAGTTTCTGGCCCCCGTCACCCCGGACCGAATGCCGCCGGCGACGATGTCCTGGTCCTCGGGCGCGGCGCCGAAAAACCGAGGCCCTATTTCAAACAACCTGGCATTGGCGATGCCCCTGTCAGCATTTCGCCCGGCGGCAGCAATAAGGTTCGGCAGCAAGGACGGCCGCATAACGTCGAGGTCGGCGCTGATCGGATTAATCAGCGTTAAGGCCTGTGCGCCGCCGCCGAACAACGATGCCTGTTTCGCGCTCAGGAAGGAATAGGTCACCGCTTCGATCAGGCCGCGGCCGGCCAAAAGACGCCTCGCCATGCCCCGGCGGCGTTGGTCGGGGCCAATCGCCGGGGTCGGCAACTCGCTCCTATCCATCGGTACGGCGGGGATGTTGTCGTAGCCATGGATGCGGACGACCTCTTCCACCAGGCAGGCCTCACCGACGATATCGGGACGCCAGGACGGAATGGACACGGTCAACACGCCGTTGCCTTCGGCAACCCCGAAGCCAAGCGCCGTCAGAATTTCAGTGATCTTGTTCTCCGCGATCTTGATCCCGCCGAAGCTTTCAATCCGCTCAATTCTTAATGTCAGGTCCCGTTTCCAGTCCGGCTCGCTGCCGGCGATCACCAATTCGGAGGGCTCGCCGCCGCAAAGGTCCAAGATCAACCGGGTTGCGATTTCCATGCCGTCAACCAGGAAGGCGGGATCGACGCCGCGCTCAAACCGGTAGCGGGCATCGGACATTATAGTCAATTTTCGCCCCGTCATCGCCGTGCGCACCGGATCGAAGTAAGCGGATTCGACAAAAACATCGACGGTGTCTTCGGTGCAGCCCGAGGCCGCACCGCCGATAACGCCACCCAGGGCCTCGGCCCCGGCATCGTCGGCGATCACCGTCATCTCCGCGTCCAGTTCGTATTCCTTGCCGTCCAGAGCTGAAAACTTTTCTCCCTGTTTAGACAAACGCACCTGAAGATCGCCTTTAACCTTGGCGGCGTCGAAAACGTGCAGTGGCCGGCCTAAATCCATGGTCATCAGGTTGCTGATATCGACCAGCGCCGAAATCGGGCGCAACCCCACGGCGGTCAATTTATCCTTCAACCATTTCGGGCTTTCACCGTTTTTAACGCCGCGGACAAAACGACCGACAAAATAAGGGCACGCGTTTTCCGCACCCACCTTGAAGTC
Source organism: Pseudomonadota bacterium (assembly GCA_027624235.1). Taxonomy (GTDB): domain Bacteria; phylum Pseudomonadota; class Alphaproteobacteria; order Rhodospirillales; family Casp-alpha2; genus Casp-alpha2. Next base: position 18,662 of record JAQBYB010000032.1, read on the forward strand.
CAGGTTGACCTTGATCGGGCTTTCAATAACGCCGGGAACAGGGGCGCAATTAAGCGGTTTTAGGGCGCCGACGCCGGCGGCGGCTAAATCACGGGCGACGCCGCGCACCCCTAAGCAGTCGCCCCGGTTGGGCGTGATCTCAATCTCGATGACTGGATCGGCCAGCCCCATGGCGTCTGCGGCGGGCGATCCGGGCTTGGCATCGTCAGGCAATTCGATAATACCATCGTGGTCGTCGCTGAGGTTGACTTCCCGTTCCGACAGCAACATCCCGTTGGAAACAACGCCGCGAATTTCCGTCGGCTTCAAGGTGATCCCGGTTCCCGGTATGTAAGACCCCGAAGGTGCGAACACGCCGACAAGGCCGGTCCTGGCATTGGGTGCGCCGCAGACGACGACAACCGTCTCGGACCCGTTATCGACCTGACAGATGGATAGCTTATCGGCATCGGGGTGCTTTTTGGCCTCGACAACACGACCGACGACGAAACCCTCCAAGTCCTTTCCTCGATGATGGACCTTGTCAATCTCAAGGCCGGTCATGGTCAACCGCTCGACGACGTCATCCAGGGACGCCTTCGTGTCCAGGTGCTCCTTGAGCCATTGGAAGGGAAACTTCATGGCCTACAGCCCGCCGACCATGGACGGAACCTGCAAGGCGTTGAACCCGTAATGGCGCAGCCACCGGAGATCGGATTCGTAAAAGGTGCGCAGGTCCGGGATGCCGTATTTCAACATCGCCATTCTTTCGATCCCCATGCCGAAGGCAAACCCCTGGTATTTGGCCGGGTCGACATTGCAGTTTTCAAGAACCTTGGCATTGACCATGCCGCAGCCGAGAATTTCCAGCCAGTCGTCGCCATGGCCGATGCGGAATTCACCGCCTTCACGGGTACAGCCGATATCGACCTCGGCGGACGGTTCGGTAAACGGAAAATAACTGGGGCGAAAGCGAACGGGAAGATCGTCAACGCCGAAAAAAGCCCGGCAGAATTCAACAATGCATCCCTTCAGGTGGCCCATATGGGTGGCCTCATCGATCACCAGGCCTTCGACCTGATGGAACATCGGCGAATGGGTGGCGTCATAATCGCAACGATAAGTTCGGCCCGGCACGATGATCCGGAATGGCGGCTCTCCTGCCATCATGGTGCGGATCTGCACCGGCGAGGTGTGGGTGCGAAGGACAAGACGGTCATCATCGCCGGCACCGGGCAGGTAAAAGGTGTCGTGTTCCTGTCGGGCCGGATGGTCGGGCGGGATATTGAGCGCCGTGAAGTTGTGCCAGTCGTCTTCGATGTCCGGGCCTTCGGCGACGCTGAGGCCCATCTCACCCAGAATCGCCACGACCTCGTCGATGGTCTGACTGATGGGATGGATGCGGCCTTCACTTTCCGGCCTGACGGGAAGGGAAACGTCCACCGATTCCCGCGCCAGCCTGGCTTCCAATTCGGAATCGGAAGAAGCCCGTTTTTTTGTCTCGATGGCGTCCGCGACTTCGCCCTTGAGCGCGTTCAACGCCTGGCCGGCCTGTTTGCGGGCGTCCGCATCCATATCGCCTAGGCCCTTCATCAGTTCGGTGATGCGGCCTTTCTTGCCCAGCGCCGAGACACGGATGTTCTCAAGATCATCCAGACCGGCGGCCTGATCGACCGCAGTCATCAATTCCGAACGAAGGGCGTCAAGTTCTTTCATCCTCGCCGTTGTCCACTCTTCCGCTAGTAGCAATAAAAAGGGAGCCGCTTTTCACTCCGAAGCCGGCTCCCGATTATATCCCCGCGTAGTACTTTTAGGGGTTAAGGGTTTTTGGCGAGAGCCGCTTGTGCCTGGTCGACCAAGGCCTTAAACGCTTCTGGTTCTTTTATCGCCAAATCGGAAAGAATTTTCCTGTCGATCTCAATTCCGGCCTTACCCAGTCCGCTGATAAACTGGGAATAGGTCACCCCGTGTTCGCGGGTGCCGGCGTTGATCCGTGCGATCCAAAGGGACCGGAAAGACCGTTTGCGGGTGCGGCGATCACGGTAGGCGTATTGCAGGGCCTTTTCGACGCGCTCAATGGCAACGCGGAAACTGCTTTTGGAGCGGCCTCGATAGCCGCTGGCGCGATCAATAACCTTTTTGTGGCGGGCGTGACCGGTCGTACCTCTTGTAACGCGAGACATGGCAAATTCCTCCCTTAACCGTACGGCAGATAAGATTTAACGATGCGGGCGTCGGCATCGCAGAGGATCATGGTGCCACGTGCCTTGCGTATCATTTTCTGGGGGCGCTTCGACATGCCGTGGCGTTTATTGGCCACGCTGGCCCGGACTTTGCCGGTACCAGTCAGACGGAAGCGCTTTTTGGCACTGGATTTCGTCTTCAGTTTAGGCATTTCATTCTTCCTTAGTTGATTGGCTATTTGCCAGGTAGAACTTCAAAGCGATCAGGCATGCCCTTGGCCCAAGCCGCTTGCGAGCGCGGGTTATACCCCTGTCATATTAGGAATGCAAGGCGCAGGGTGATAAGAATTAAGGCTGCTATTTCGGCGCGATGACCATGGTCATCATACGACCTTCATTCTTCGGGTACTGCTCCACCTTGGCCTCTTCAACGACGTCCTCTCGGACCCGATCCAAGACCTTCATGCCCAAATCCTGGTGCGCCATTTCACGGCCTCGAAACCGAATGGTCATCTTGACCTTATCGCCGTCGCTCAAAAACCGTTTTACGCTCCGCATCTTAACCTGATAGTCGTGCTCATCGATGCCGGGACGCATCTTAATTTCCTTAACCTCGATGATTTTTTGCTTTTTGCGGGCTTCGTTGGCTTTTTTCTGGGCTTCGTACTTGAATTTGCCGTAATTGAGTAGCTTACAGACAGGCGGATCGGCATTGGGCGAAATCTCGACAAGGTCGAGCCCCACCGCAAAGGCCATATCTATTCCTTCTTGTTTGGTAATGACGCCGATCATCTCTCCGTCGGCACCAACTACACGAACCGGATCAGCATCGATCTGGTCGTTGACGCGCGGACCCGTTCGGGACGGCGCTTGATTAAATGGTCGTCGGGCTATTTAAAAATCTCCTCTTGTTAGTGGTACAAATGCGTAAATCATGGCTGCCGGCTCAAGATTTTGCCAGCGGACCAGCCGCTTCTTTCGCAAGTCTAACGGTTGCCTCTTCAAGCGCAAGAATTTCTTGATCCTTGCCGCCGAGACGGCGCATGGCGACCGTGCCGTCCGCCTCCTCATTTGTCCCGACGACCAAAATCACCGGCACCTTAGCATGGCTGTGTTCGCGGATCTTATAATTGATTTTTTCGTTCCTGACATCCAGTTCGCAGCGAAGCCCGGCAGCACCAAGAACGCCCAGAACCTTGGTCGCGTAGTCATCGGCGGCGTTGGTGATGGTGGTAACGACGACCTGAACCGGCGCCAGCCAAAACGGGAACCGACCGGCGTAATTTTCGATGAGAATGCCGATGAAGCGCTCGAAAGAGCCGAGAATGGCCCGGTGCAGCATTACCGGTCGGTGCTTGGCGCCGTCCTCGCCGATGTAAGAGGCATCCAAGCGTTCGGGCAGAACGAAATCCACCTGATGCGTACCACACTGCCAATCACGGCCAATGGCGTCACGCAGGACGAATTCCAATTTCGGGCCATAAAAGGCGCCTTCGCCCGGATTCATGACCAATTCGACGCCGGCGGCGATGGTCGCGTCCATCAAGGCTTTTTCGGCACGGTCCCAGACTTCGTCGGAACCGGCCCGCACCAAAGGGCGATCGGAAAATTTGACGACGAAATCTGCGAAGCCGAAATCCTTGTAGATGGAGGCAAGCAGCCCAATAAAGGTCTTGGTTTCCGCTTCAATCTGGTCGTCGGTACAGAAAATGTGGGCATCGTCCTGGGTAAAGGCGCGCACCCGCATCAATCCATGTAGTGCGCCGGATGGCTCATAACGGTGGCAGGAACCGAACTCGGCCATGCGGATAGGCAGATCCCGGTAACTGGTGGTGCCCTGCTTGAAGATCTGCACATGACAGGGACAGTTCATCGGCTTCAGCGCCAGGAATTTTGTCGCGGCGGTACGACCGGGGCGAGGGCCACCCTCGCCCTCGGCGTGGGTCTCACCGCCACCACGGCTTTCATCGACCTCGGCGATAAACATATTCTCGCGGAATTTCTCCCAGTGTCCGGAAGCCTCCCACAAGACGCGGTCCACCAATTGCGGTGTGTTGACTTCGACGTAACCGCCGCCTTCCAATCGTTCGCGCATGTACGCCTGAACGGTTCGATAGAGTGTCCATCCCTTGGGATGCCAGAAGACCGATCCGACGGCCACGTCTTGCAGGTGAAACATATCCATCTCGCGGCCAAGACGCCGGTGGTCACGCTTCTCCGCCTCTTCCAACATGTGCAGATGCTGATCGAGTTGTTTCTTATCGGCCCAACAGGTGCCGTATATGCGTTGCAGCATTTCGTTATTGGAATCCCCCCGCCAATAGGCGCCGGCCAGCTTCATCAATTTAAACGACGTCCCCAGCTTTCCCGTCGACGGCAGGTGCGGTCCCCGGCAAAGATCGATGAAATCGCCCTGACGATAGAGAGAAATATCTTCGTCGCCGGGAATGCCTTCGATGATTTCGGCTTTATATTGCTCACCCTGATCCTTGAAAAACTGGATGGCCTCGGCCCGGCCCCAAACTTCGCGGGTGATTTTTTCGTCGCGTTTGACGATTTCATGCATGCGGGCTTCGATTTTTTCCAGGTCGTCGGGAACAAAAGGCTCCTCGCGGGCGAAGTCATAGAAAAAACCATTCTCGATATTGGGGCCGATGGTGACCTGGGTGTCCGGGAAAAGCTCCTTAACCGCCTCGGCCATCACATGGGCGCAATCGTGGCGCAGCAATTCAAGGGCGTCTTCGTCCTTAGAGGTGACAATGGAAACCTCGGCATCGGCCTCAAGGACAACGCTCAGGTCCGTCATCACACCATCGACGCGCACCGCCAGCGCCGCCTTGGCCAGGCCCGGCCCGATATCGGCGGCCAGCTCAGCGCCGGTGACGGCACCGTCAAATTTACGTTTGCTTCCGTCGGGAAGGGTAATTTCGACCATTCAATTCACATTCTTAAACAGGCGCAAAGAAGAAAGGCCGAAATGTAGGTAGAAAGAGCCTTCTGTCAAGGAACCCAAGCATTACACATCGCCCGTCATTGTCAGTCCAGTGCCGCCAACACGTCTTGAATGGATAGCCCGGTCAGGGTCGGACGCCGGAGAATAGTCACCGCCGGACCGCGTTGGGCGCAAAGGGCCGGGTCGGAAGCTTCGGAAAAAAGCACCACCGATTTGCAGCCAACGGCGGCAATCAGATGCATGGGGCCGGTATCATTACCGATGGCGGCAACGCCTTCCCGGCCCAGCTGCGCCAGCTCAAGTAGGCTTGTCTGGCCGGAAAGGTCGATGGCGTCGGGGCACCGCGCCGTTATATCCGCGATCAGATCGGATTCCGCCGAAGACCCCAGCAGGACCGGCACGATATCGCGTTCCGCCAACGCCGCCGCCACCTCGGCGAAGCAATCCACCGGCCATCGTTTTGCCGCCCGGTGCTGGGCGCCCCCCGGTATCAGCAGGATAAACCGGCCGCCCAGGCCAAAACGCGAAACATCGGCCTTCGCCCAGGAAAGGTCAGGAGAAGGGACTTCGGAGATCCCCGCCATCCCCAATTGTTCGGCTTGGCGATCAATCGTGTGCATGGTGTCCCGGTGCGGGTTGGCATGGGGGTGCGAGCAGCCCCTGGCGATGCCGGACCATTCCGGTTTCGGCCCCGGCCAGAACATACGGTAATAAAAGGAACTGCGATCCGATGTCTGAAGGTCGTAGACCCGGCCAAATCCACCGCCCAGAAGCCGGCGTCGAAGCCTCAACCAACCGCCGAGATCACCGCCCTCGGGCCGGCCATCGGTCCAGACATCATCAAAAAGCCCGGAGGCATTGGCGATTTCCTCGAAGGGCCTGGTGGTCAGCAGGGTAACCCGAAGGTCTTGGTGATGACGCCGGATCGCGGCAAAGGGGCCGATCGCCTGAACAAAATCCCCCAGCGCGCCCAGCTTAATGACCAGGACTCTTTCCGGCTGCCCGGCGGCTGGTTCCGGCTGCCCGGCGGCTGGCGGAGAGGCCATTTAACCGCCTGCCTTTTGGTGCAGGATTTCCCGGTACACATCGAGGGTCTTGTCACACATCGTCTGCTTGGAAAAATTCTCGCGCGCATTGGCGATAGCCTTTTCAGCCAACGCCGCCCGGTCCTCCCTGGACAGGTTCAACACCTGATCCAGCAGGGCTGCCAGGGCATCGACATCGCCGGGCGGGAACAGCCAGCCGGTTTCCCCTTCGATCACCGTTTCCTGGGCGCCGCCATGATTGCTGGCAACAACAGGCCGGCCCAGGGCCTGAGCCTCAATCAAAATACGACCGAAGGCCTCCGGTTCGGTGGAGGCGGAAACCACCACATCGCTCAGCATGTAGGCGGCCGCCATATCGTCACAATGATCGACAATTCGGACGATTTCGCCCAAACCGTGGTGATTGACCAGATTTTCCAGTTCCCGGCGATATTCTTCCCTGCCCTGATCACCGCCAACCAAAAGGCACCGGATATCGCGTCGGCCCAGCTTGGCAATGGCCTCGATAAACATCGTCTGGCCTTTCCAGCGCGTCAGCCGACCCGGCAGCGTGACCACCGGCAAGCCATCTTCCAGGCGCCAGGCGCTGGCCAACACCGTTACTCTTTCCACCGAGACCTTGGCCGGATCAAACCGGTCCAGGTTGACGCCCCGGTGGATGATGCGGATTTTATGGGCCGGCGCCCCGTAGTTCTTATGCAGATGACCGCCAATGAACCGGGAAATGGCGATCACCCGTTCCCCCCTGGCCATCACCGAATTGTACCGCCGCTTGAGCGCATTCCCCGCACTATAGGTTCCATGAAAGGTGGTCATAAAGGGAATGCCCGCCCGGTTGGCGGCAAAATACGCGCTCCACGCCGGTGCCCGGGACCGGGCGTGAATGATGTCCACGCCTTCGGCCTTGATTAGATCCGCCAGGCGCTGAATGTTGGCATACATGACCAGCGGATTTTTTGAATGCACCGGCAATTGAATGTGTTCGGCGCCAACCCGCTTCAATTCATGGACGGCGCCGCCACCGTTCGACACCACAAGGGCGCGGCCGCCCCGGGCGACAATGGCCTCGGCGATTTCCACGGTGCCTCGCTCAACCCCACCGCCGGCGCCCATGGCCGGAAGGATTTGGAGGATGGTGACTGAATCCAATCTTGCCTCCGGCCCCTGTTCCAGCCGAGAGGCGATGGTGCTATGGTCGGCGCCGTCAATCATCATTCTGAGTATTCCATGGTCAAACCACCCGAGATATTAACACGGGACGATGGCGGCACCATCGCCTACCACCAAATTACCGGAAAATCGCCCGGTGTGATGTTCCTGACCGGCTTCAAGTCCGACATGGCCGGATCCAAAGCATTGGCGCTTGAAGACGCCTGCCGCCACCGCGGGCAAGGCTTTATCAGATTCGATTATTTCGGCCACGGCCAATCGTCGGGGGCTTTCGAAGACGGCACCATCGGACGCTGGAAGGACGACGCGGTCTGTGTCCTTGATCAGTTGACCGATCACCCTCAGGTCCTGGTCGGGTCTTCCATGGGTGGATGGATCATGTTGCTGACGGCGCTGGCCAGGCCTAAGCGTATCGCCGGATTGGTCGGCACCGCCGCCGCCCCGGATTTCACCGAGGACCTGATTCCGGACGCCTTTTCCGTGCAACAGAAACAACAGCTTGAAAGCCAGGGTTTCACCGAGGTCCCGAATTGTTACGATGACGAACCCTACAAGATCACCAAGGCGTTGCTGGATGAGGGCCGGGGCCACTTGGTGCTGCGCGACGAGATACCGCTGGATTGCCCGGTGCGCCTGATCCACGGAACCGACGATGAAGATGTACCGTGGCGAACAAGCCAGGCCATCGCCGAAAAAATCCGGTCTCAAGATGTTGAGACCCTGTTCGTCAAAAACGGTGACCACAGGCTTTCCGAGCCCCATGACCTGGACCGTCTTTGCCGCACGTTGGGCCGTTTGTTGGACCAGCTTGAACAAAGCGCCTAGCCCTCTTCGGCCAGGATGGCGCTGAGTCCCGCCCTGTATTCCGGGTAGATCAACGCGACGCCGAGGTCGTCCTTGATCCGCCGGTTATCGACGCGCCGGTTGTCCTGCCAGAAACTCAAGCCCATCGGCGACATCTCTTTCTTCGCCTCCTCAAAGGGAATCACCGGCGGCGGTTCTCGGCCCAACAATGCGCAGGCAAAGGCGATCACGTCCGCCGGTGACGCCGCTTCGTCATCGCAGACATTATAGATTGCGGTGGAGCCGGGACCCGGATTGGGCCGGGCCATGGATGCCCTGAGCACGGTGGCGATATCATCGACATGAATTCTTGAAAACTTGTGCCCCGGTTTCTCAATCCGCCGCGCCCGACCGGCGCGCACCTGATCCAGGGCGGAATGCCCCGGGCCGTAAATGCCGGCAAGACGAAAAATATGGACCGGCACGCCATGGCTTTCGCGAAACGCCAACCAGGCGGTTTCGGCCTCGGCTCGCCTGCGGCTGCGGCCCGATGACGGATTAACCGGCGTCGCCTCGTCAACCAAAGCGCCGCCGGCATCGCCGTAAACACCGGTGGAGGAAAGGTATCCGGCCCATTGAAGCCCTTGCATCGCCTCGATATCGCCGCCATGGGGAATCAACACGGGGTCGCCGTTTTCCGTGGGCGGCACCGAGGAGAGCAAATGGGTGACGCCTGAAAAAATCTGCGCCGGGTCGGCCAGGGGTCGGTCCCGGTCGAACACGAAAGCGTCGATGCCGTCCGCCGCCAGTTCGTCGCGGCGGCCCATTGACTGGCACGTGCCGGCGACGCTCCAACCATCGGCCATCAGCCCACGGGCCAAGCGCGTGGCGCTATAGCCAAGACCGAAACAAAACAGGCGCGGATTGGACTCAGACACCGACATCGGCAACACCCCATTCGATTCCTTTAAAAATATGCTTTATAGATGCCGTGACAAGCGACAAACCAAGGATCAGGCCATGAAGGCGAAAATACTTCGCACCGATGCTGCGCTTTTCATCATCGAACAATACCTTGATGAACTGAGCGAGATCGCCGACGTGGTGACGACCGAATGCTACGCCGAGGACGACTTGGCCGAAGCGGCCAAGGACGCCGATATCATCCTCACCTGTTACACCGACATTACCGCCAAGGTCATCAACGCGGCAGCCAACCTGCGGGGCATCGTCAAATACGGCGTCGGCACCGACGCCATTGATATTGAGGCGGCGACGGCAAAAGGCGTCATGGTCGCCAACTGCCCCGATTATGGCTCGGACACTGTCGCCGATCATGCCTTCGCCCTGATGATCAGCCTGGCCCGAAAGATCCCCGCCCTTGACCGGGTGATGCGGGAAAATGCCTGGGCGTGGCCTGAACCTGAACTGATGGGCGTCGATCTTGGCGGAAAGACCGTCGGCCTGATTGGGTTTGGGCGGATCGGCCGGGCCATGTCCCGGCGCTGCGAAGGATTCTCCATGACCCGCCTGGTCTATGACCCTTATGTGGAGCCCGCCACCGTTAGCGACTACGGCGTCAGCTTCGTTGGCCTTGATGCGTTGCTTGAACGGTCTGATTTCGTCTCTATCCACTGTGTGCTGACGCCGGAAACCAAGGGGCTGATCGACGCGCACGCCCTGCAGACAATGAAAGACACGGCGTATCTGATTGATGTCTCGCGCGGCGCCATCATCGATGAAGACGCCTTGATCCGGGCCATCGACGAAAACCAGATCGCTGGCGCCGGTTTCGACGTTTTTGACCATGAACCCCTGACTTCTGACTATCCGTTGCTCGGTCGCGACAACGTCATCCTGACGCCGCACCTTGCCTGGTGGACGAAAGAGGCGTTTGAGCGGGTTGAACGCGACACCTTCGACGGCATTCGAGCTATTCTTGCCGGCAAGACCCCTAAACACCTTAAGAATATCGACGTGCTTGAGTCTTAATTTTTCACCACCGACGGATTGAGCCTGTTGATGAGAAAATCCCTGCCGATTATTGCTTTTGCTGGCGTTGTCGCCGCGCCCGGATTGGTACCCGGGCAGGAGGTCAATCAAGCCCAGCGCTACGAGGCCTGCATGGCAGAGGCAAAAAGCGCGCCCCAGAAAGCCTTCGAGATGGCGTTGTCGTGGCGCGGCCTCGGGGGCGGGGATGCCGCCGAACATTGCGTGGCAGTGGCGCTGATCGGCCTGAAGCAATTCACCGAAGCCGCAAACCGCCTGGAAGCCCTGGCCAATAAAACCAAGCAAACCGCCCCGGTTAAAGCCGGGCTTCTGGCCCACGCGGCCCAGGCCTGGATTCTGGCGAATAAAAATGCCCGCGCCGAAGCGGTGCTGACGGCGGCCTTGAATTTGACGCCGCTGGATGCAGACCTGTTGGTCGACCGCGGCCAAGCGCGGGCCGGGCAGAGAAATTATAACGGCGCCATCGAAGACCTGAGCAAAGCCATCGATAGCGAGACGATTCCCGCCAATGCCGCCGGTGATGCTTACGTCTTTCGGGCCACGGCCTACCGGCTTCTCGACAAACTCGAACTGGCGCTGGCCGACATCGAAAGGGCGCTGGCGTTGCGGCCCGACCACCCGGACGGCCTGCTGGAACGGGGCATCCTGCGGCGAATGAGAGATAACGACGCCGGCGCCAGACAAGATTGGCTGACCATCATCCGCCTGGCGCCGACAAGCCCGGCCGCCGACCTCGCCAGGCATCACCTGGAAAGCATGGACGTCAAACAGGACAAATAACCCGATATCAAAAATCCAGGTTGGCGTAATGTTTTTGCGGTGGCGCACCGGGGATCTTGTCTTCCAGGATGGGGCGGAAGCTCGGCCGGGACTTGATCCGCGCGTACCAATCCTTTGCCTCTTCGTGTTCGTTCCACGGAACGTCGCCCAAATAATCGATGCTCGAAAGATGCGCGGCGGCGGCAATGTCGGCGAGCGAGAATTCATCCCCGGCCAGCCAGGTCCGGCGCTCGGTCAGGTAGCCGATGTAATCCAGGTGAGAGTGGATATTGGCGTGACCGGCGCGCACCGCTTGCGAGCTGGGCGCGCCCCCGCCCAAGTACCGCTTTGTCATCTTCTCGCCGACCAGATTTTCCGTGACCTCTGCATTGAACTTATCGTCGAACCAATGAACCAGCCGCCTGACCTCGGCGCGGCCCATGGGCTGGCGGCCAATCAGCGACGGTTCCGGGTGAACCTCGTCGAGAAATTCGCAGATGGCGCCGCTTCCAGAAAGCGCGGTGCCGTCGGCCTCAACCAAAACCGGAATGTCGCCGGCCGGGTTGAGGGCCAGAAATTCATCTCGGCGTTCCCAGATGTTTTCGGCGCGAAGCTCAAACGCCAGGCGCTTTTCCAACAGCACGATCCGCACCTTTCGGCACTGGGGCGACATCCAAAGGTGATACAGAATCCGCATGGTCAGAACCTATAGCCGAAACAGCGCCGGGAAAACACCGAAAGCCCCATGAACGGCGGATAAACCCACAATTGCGAAACCCGGCTCTCTAAATTGGTAATTGCTCACCCCGGTAGAGCTACGCTGTCATAAATATGGAGTTTCCGTCAAGCGTGGCGC
>JAQBYB010000130.1 GCA_027624235.1 Pseudomonadota bacterium
GGATGGCCGACCAAGGCATCGGTTTTCATCACTTCCGACACGACCGCATCGAGCGGTATCGACTTCAAGATGCCGCGGCGGATGTCGCCATCGGTTACCGTGCCAAGGAGAACTCCTTCGTCATTCAACACAAGGGCGATCTGCACGTTGCCCCTGTCGATCACTTGAAGGGCGTGGTTGATGGACTCCGAGGGCCGGACAACCAGGCTTTCCCAGTTTTCTACGTTGCTTGTCATTTGGCGGCTCGATGCCCGGGTTCTAAAATCGTAGGTTTGGGCGTATGGGGTACGGGTCGCCCTTGGGAGACGGAATCTTCGAGGACCTGCCACATACGCTCGGACGCGTTGGCAATGGTTTTGGTGGCGCAAAAGTCCTGGAGAATGGCGTCGATGTCGGGCTCAATTCCATTGGCCAGAACCGAACTCAACTCCGTCGCCGAAGACACCACTGTCGCCGAGCGTAAATAAGTGTCCGGTATGGATGAAAAGGGCGGCCGGTAGACGTAATAGGGTTTTCCGGCGGCCAGGGTTTCGAGAAACGTGCCGCTGGTGGCCGGCCCAACAACCACATCCGTCCATTCCAAATGGTCGAGGAAGTTGTAATCATCGTGGACTTCCGCCGGAAGGCCGAAGCGCTCCACCAGATTTTCGTAATAATGCCGATTATCCACTTCCGGGTGGAGCTTGATCCGGATGGCGTCGAATCCTTGGTGCTTCAACACACGAACACAATTGATCAGGAGCGGAACGAAGCTCGCTCTAAGAGCTGTGACGTCAACCTTGCCGGCATGCCCAGGAAGCACCAGGGCGTTCTTTCTTTTTCGCTTTGTTGGTGGGGTGGGAAAGCGCTTCTTGACGGCGTCAAGGGCAGGATATCCGGTAATCACGCGCTCGATGGGGGCTTTGGTGGCGTCGAGCCATTCCACATTGATGTCGCCCATGGCCAGTTCCCGCGATAACGTCGGCGCTTTGATCCCGTCGCCGCAGCGGCTGGGGTCCTTGAGGTTGCAGAGAAACATGCCGTTCAGGGTTTCGTCGCTGGGGATTCCCATGGCGTGGCTCAGGTCGCAAATCACTCGCCCTGCCGAGTTGCTGACGTCTCCGCTGATCACGCGCTCGAAGCGGTGCAAATGCAACAGCCGGTCAAATCGGTCGACCTGGTCGGCCAGGGCGTGGATGCGGCCCGACTGGAATAACCGTTGAAGAAATATCCGGTGTACGGTCTGGGCGTTGCCGGCCTTATCCCTTCGCCAAACTGAAACGAATGTTTCGGCAATTTTGCCAATAATGCCTCCCCGGCGGCAGGGCCCCGGCAGGTGGACAAGAAGAATCCCCTTGCGCCAGCATTGCCAAAGAAAGCGTGGATTTTTTGGCAGCGCCCTGGCCAGAAATACCGGCGCCACGCGATCTCCACTAAAATGGCGGACCAAGCTGATGGAGGTTAAATGGCTGGCGAAGATGAAAATTTTAGGTCGCCGCCGGTGCAGCAACCAAACGCCATAAGAGATGGCGCCGATAAGGATGCCGTAAATTTTCTGAAGTTGGGCGCGCATTCCGCCTTCGGCCCCGCTGCCGGTGTAAATGGGACGGGTTTGGCAAAGAGGCTCGTCGTCGGCGACCGAGTCGAGCCTTTCGGTAAACCTGATGCTATGGCGTTTGGCAATGTCAGCGGCCAATCCCCGTTTTGCAGGATCACTGAGGATTGAAAAATGACTGGAGAGGTCAAACAGGATCATCTCGCTGGGCCGGACTTCACGGCAAATTTTATCAAGCGCAAAATCAAGGCGAGTGGCGGCCATCCAGGCCAGCGTCGCGGCTTTTCCGAATGCCTGGCCCAGGGACACGCCCTTGTATTGAGTGGCATCCTTGCCGTCCACGTATACCCATTCGCATGCCTTCAGATAGATATCCTCAAAGCGACCGATCTCGTCGGGCCAAGGGGCGAGGCGGCTTTCGTAATGGGTTGCGTGATAGCCTTTGTTCTTGGCCTCCCACCACGTTAGCCATTCAGTGGCAATGACCAACGTCGATGGGTCGGGCGCGCCCAGTTGATCCAAATGGCGGGGATGGGAAACAAGCGCGATGCGTTCATAGCTGTCCCGCAACGCAGGGTTCGGCGCCGTAATGGACATCGTCGCCTCCTCGGTCTCGAGGCTAGATTGAAAATTCGAATCTGCGGTCATAATTTGAGAAAGTTCTCGATAATTTTGAGTCCAACGGGGCCGCTTTTTTCACAATGGAACTGGCAACCGTAGGCATTGTCACGGCGTATGGCGGCGCTGATGCGACACCCATCGTAATCCGTGTTGGCAAGCCGGTGACCATCATCTTGGGGTTGGGCGGTGAACGAATGAACGAAATAAACGCTCGCCCCCGGCTCGACTCCATCCAAGATCGTGCCCTTCCAGTTATCACCGCTTTCGGGTGAGGACAGCCGATTCCAGCCGATGTGGGGAATCTTGTGCGGCCTTCCATCCGTGCCGCTTAACGGGATGGCGCCGACCCGTCCGGGGATCAGGCCGAACCCATCGTAATGGCCGAACTCTTCGCTACCATCCAACATCATTTGCATGCCGACGCAGATACCCAAAAAGGGTTTGCCGCTTCGCATGAATTCATCCACGGAGTCCCAAAGGTCACGACCCTTAAGGCCGCTTTGACAATTGCCGAAGGCGCCGACGCCGGGAAGAACCAGGCGGTCGGCCTTAGTTGCTTGTTCGGCATTGCTGACGGGCTCTACCGTCGCGCCAACATGCTCGAAAGCCCGTGTGACGCTCAACAGATTGCTGGTGCCGTAATCAACGATGCCGACTGTTGTCATTAAAGGGTTCTGACCGGCAATTGATCACTGATCGCGTGTTCGCGGATATCAGGAAGAGGGATGGTGTCGAAGTGGAGCACATGGGCCATGGCGACGGCGTCCGCATGGCCGTCTTTAACGACGTTTGTGAGATCATCCAGACGGCCCATGCCGCCACTGGCAATCACCGGGATGGTGACGGCGTCTGACACGGACCGTACCAAGTCTAGATCAAACCCCTTTCGCGTTCCTTCTTTATCGACGGAAGTCAGCAGGATCTCCCCGGCGCCCAACGCCTGGCCGCGCTTTGCCCATTCGACCACATCCAGGTCCGTATGTTCGCGGCCGCCGTCCCGGTAGGCTTCCCACTGGTCCTTGCCATTACGTTTGGCATCGATGGAAAGGACCATGCATTGAGAACCGAACGTCTCCGCGATCTCGGTAATGATCTCGGGCCGGTGGGTGGCGGCGGAATTGACGGCGACCTTGTCAGCCCCGGCCCGCAGCATGTCGCGAACATCATCCACTGACCGAATGCCGCCACCGACGGTTATGGGAACGAAGACCTCTTCCGCGGTCCGCGCGACGATCTGGGTCAGCATGCCGCGGCCATAGAGGCTGGCGACGGCATCCATGTAGAGAATTTCGTCAATGCCGTTTTTGTAATAACGCCGGGCAAATTCCTGCGGATCGCCAAGTTTGCGCACGCCTTCCAATTGGATGGCCTTGATCAAGTTCGGCCCCTTGATATCCAAGCGCGCGATAAGGCGAAGTTGGCCCATGCCCGATTAATCTTCGTTCCAAACGGTGTGACGCAGAGCCCAGGCGCCGTTTTCAAATTTCCACAGGTGCGGGGAACGGAATCGGTCGCACAGGTCCATGAAATAATCCCGGTCCATGATGGGTTGTTCAAAGTTTTGAGAGGCTATGGGGAATTCTTGCTCGGGTAGGCTGAGGTACTGGAAAATTTCATCGGCGAAGCGTTCCGGGAACTCGCCATCATATCGACGAGCAAGCGCCACCCCCTCATCGCGGGTGATATCGCCGCTACGGATTTCCTGGGCGGCATCATAAGTGGCCCGGCCGATTCCGAACTTGATGTAGGTGGTGTAGTAGTGAAAGTCGTCAATCCTGTCGTCGATGGAATTATATTTGCTATAGGTGCCGGGTGTGCGTTCCGGCGAGGGCTCAAACCCCCCGTGATCGACAGAGTAATAATAACAACTTTGTGGATGCCATTTCAGATAATAGCCGAGGTAATGAACCTCGGTGCCGCAGTGGTTCAGGCCTTCGGGTTCCGCCGGCATATACGGCAAGAGATCGGCCTTGTCCATGCCGTAGGATTCAACCAAGTCCGCAACCGGTATGCCGCCCAGATACAGGTCCTGATTCTCACCGGCGGCGAAAAAAGAACGGCCCCGCGTTGCTGAAGTGTTATCTGCTGCCGGGTTTCCATACTCGGCCTCGTTTTCGCCGTAGAACACCAAGGGCACGTCGCGGAGAACGGATTCCTTTGGCCCCAATGCTTTCTGGCCGATCATAAAAGGCTGGAAAGGGTGAAACAGGTTTTCCACCGCAAGCCGCGTCAACAGCCGGTGCGCCCTACTATTGGGGGTAGTCAGAATGTTGTCAAATCCGGCGGCGATCCAGCGTTGAAAATTTTTCCAGCCCCAGTCGGTATAGATATGTGGTGCCCAGGTGACGGTGATGGGGTGCATTCCAAACTTGGTTCTCAAGACATGCGCTGCATAAAAACTGTCCTTGCCGCCAGAGCCCGGAACGATGCAGTCGTAACGTCCGTCATTTCGTCGATGCCGGTCACACAAGTCATTGAGTTCGCGCTCCCTTTCCTGCCAGTCGATTTTCGTGTTCTTTGCCTCGGCTGCGCGGCAGGCGTCGCAAACGCCTTCATCATTCAACTGAATGGTTGACTTTTTGCTGTCCGACGTATGATCAAATTCAACGGCGGAATTGGGACGTTGGTTGGAGATGACGCAGCTTTTGCAGAACTGGACATTTTTGGGGAGGCCGTACTTGGCTTCCCGTTGGTCCTCTGGCGCGTCGAAATCCGACAGTTCCACCGACTGGGCGCGCGGAAAAACGGGTTGGGTTTTTTTAGAAGATTTTTTCAAGATTT
>JAQBYB010000131.1 GCA_027624235.1 Pseudomonadota bacterium
GCCCTCTCGCGTTTGAAAGAGTGGCCGCGTAAATGAGACAGGTAACCGGAACCAAACCGGGACAGGACAATGTCGACAAAAACCACAAATAACAGAATGCCTTCTGTCGGACAGATGCCTGGTAAGGCGTCCGCGCAGGACGACGATCAGACCAGTTGCCTTGAGTTCCTTTTGACGCAGCGACGCGTTGACAATATCGTCATTCTGGCCGGTTTGATCGCGATCATCGGAATTTCCTTCTCTATGTTCCATCTTTACGCCGCGTACTTCGGTCAGGCCCAGAGCTATCTGCATCGCACCATGCACGTCACATTCATGATAGTGCTCTGCATTCTCTTGAAACCGACCGGACGCAAATCCTGGAAGGACCCGGTCAATGGTGGCTTGGCCTACGATGTCGTGTGCATCGCGCTGACCATCGGCGTGCAAGCCTACATATGCTGGGACGCGATCGCATTCATAAACCGGCGCGGGCTCGCTGATCCCGTCGATCTTGGCGTCGGCGTCCTCATGATCCTTCTGGTGATGGATGCGACCCGCCGGGTCGTCGGCTGGACGATGGTCGTTCTTGGCGCGCTGTTCATCCTTCAAAGTGCTTATGGTGAATATTTTTTTGGAATATTTTACGGTCCATCCATCGACTGGTCGCTCATCATCAATGACCTGTTCATGGAGGAGGAGGGTATCTACACCATCCCGATCAGCATTTCCGCCTCGTTCGTGGTTCTGTTTATCATCTTCGGCGCTTTCATCATGCGCACCGGGGTCGGCGAACTGTTTAAGGACGTGGCCTATGGGTTGATGGGTCGGCAGGTCGGCGGACCGGCCAAGGCCGCCGTGCTGTCGAGCGCCTTCATGGCCTCGATTTCCGGAAGCGCGGTATCCAACGTCGCGACCACCGGCACATTCACAATTCCGCTGATGAAACGAATGGGCTACCCGCCGGCGTTCGCCGGCGCCGTCGAGGCTTGTGCATCAACGGGCGGAGTGTTCACGCCGCCGGTTATGGGCGCCGTGGCGTTTATCATGGCCGAGTTTCTCGGAGTCAGTTATTGGGCGGTGGTCAAAGCCGCCACGATCCCCGCCGCCATCTATTTCACGGCGGTTTTAGCGATGGTTCATTTTCGATCTCATCGTATCGGCCTTACCCCGCACAGTGCGGAAGATCTGCCCTCTGCCTGGGGGGCGCTTAAGGAACGCGGACACATGCTTTTACCGGTGGTCGCCCTGGTCGCCGCCATGGTCGTCGGCTACAGCCCGATCTTCGCGGCACTCGTGGGCATCGTCTCGGTGTTCGCGCTGAGTTGGATCCGACCGGAGACGCGAATGACCCCGGTCAGCTTCTTCGGCGCGTTGGAGGACGCGGCCAGGATGATGGTCGCCGTCGCCGTGCCGTCGGCCGCCGCCGGCCTTATCGTCGGCGCCCTTTACTTCTCCGGTCTGGCTGTCCGTTTTTCGACCTCGATCATCGATTTGTCCCAGGGCAGCACGATCCTGGGTTTGGGCTTGGCGATGATCATCTGCATCATCCTCGGCATGGGCGTCACGGTCACGGCGCTGTATATCCTGGTCGCCGCTCTGGTCGTCCCGGCCCTGGTCAAGTTGGGCGTCGAGCCGATGGCGGCGCATCTTTTCGCCTTTCACTTCGGCGTCCATTCCTACATTACCCCTCCGGTCGCATTGTCGGCCTTCGCCGCCGCCGCAATCGCTCGAAGTGATCCCATGGAAACTGCGTTCCAGGCGGCGCGCCTAGCTCTTGCCGCCTACATCCTGCCTTATATGTTCGTTTATTCGCCGGGTCTGATATGGATCGGTGCCTGGCATGAAATCTTGATTTCCACATTGACCGCGTTGATTGGCGTCGTCGCGCTCGCCGCCGCCGTCGAAGGTTGGCTATTGGGTCGGGCGTCGACCTGGCAGCGGATCGTTCTTGCCGCCGGGGCGCTGCTGCTGGTCGCGCAGCCGATTTGGTCTCACGCGGCGGGGCTGGTTTTAGTCGGCCTGATCATCGGTGTACAATGGCGTATGCGCGGCGCGGCAATCGGGACGAGATCACCGATTATCGAGGCAGGCGACCGATGACCGCCAAGCGCGCCCATAGGATCGGATGGATGCTGATCGCCACGGTCACAGCGCTGTCCTTCGTTTTGGATCATTTTCGGATGCTGACATCGCATTTCAATTGGTTCATGGTGATTTTGTTAATCGTCGCCACGGCTCTCGTTGGCGCCCTCGCACGTCTCCGGCGGCTTACCAAAACTCAAGCCGGTGCTGACAGGCAGCGTGCATCGTCAAAAAATTAGCAGCCGGCAAAGATCGGCGGGAAAAGAAACCATTCGTTATTTTTTTAATCACAGGAGAGGACATAATGACATATCACTGGAAATCTAGAGGAACAGGTATGGCGGCTGCTGCGGTCGCTCTGATGTTGGCGGGGGTCGCCGTCGCTGGCATGCCCGAGAAGACGCTTTCGATTTCGACGTCCGGCAAGGGCGGTAGCTGGTTCGCGGTCGGCAGTCGGGTGATCCGCGAGGTCGAGAAACAAAACCCAGGCCTGGTCACCCAGGTCCAAACTGGCGGCGGCCTGACCAACTTGCGCAAGATCCAGGCTGGCCAAGCCGACATCGGCATGACCTTCGCCTTCGCCGCGCCGATGGCGTATAAGGGTGCGGCCCCGTTCAAGGCGCCGCACGACAAGCTGACCTACCTGGGCACCCTCTTCCCCGGCTACCTGCAGATCGTCACCCGCAAGTCGAGCAACATCAACAAGTTCGAAGATTTGTTCGATAAGAGAATATCGGCCGGAAAAATCGGCTGGGGTGGTGAACTGATGTTCCGATTGCTGCTGGAAACCTACGGTATGGATTATGACAAGATCCGCGCCAAGGGTGGGGTTATCAACCACGTCGGCACCGCCCAGTCGACCCAGATGATGCGCGACGGAAACATGGACGTCATCGTCAGCGGCGGTAGCCCGCCAAGTCACCCGAAGTTCTCCGAGTTGTCCTTGACCACCGGAATCGATCTTCTGAAGATCGGTGACGCCAAGCTCGATCAGATATTCAAGGCCTATCCGTCACTGGTCGAGGCGACGATGCCCGCCGATCCGTATAAAGGCGTCAAAGGCGGCTTTCGGGGGATCGGCGGCGCTGTGATTCTGGTCGCCAAAAAATCACTATCGGACGAGGCCGCATACCGTATCGTCAAGGCCTTCTACGAGGGCCTGGACGATATCAAGTCGGACATGAAGCAGCTTCGCGAAGCCCAGGCCAAGGACGCGCTGAAGGGTAATAAGGGCCTTCCCGTGCATCCCGGTGCGGCCCGCTATTACAAGGAAAAGGGGTTGATGTAGTCGCAAAATGCGACCTGATCGAAAGCCAACGGGTGTCCGGTCCTTGTCCTTGGGCCGGACACCTCCAGGTATGCCGAAAAAACGGGAGGCAACATGCCTACTTTGATTGAGAACGGAACGGTTATCGCCTGGGACGGGGATTGTCACCGAGTTATGGAACCCGGTGTCGTGGTTTTTGAAGGCAACGAAATCGTTTTCGTCGGC
The DNA here is from genome assembly GCA_027624235.1 of Pseudomonadota bacterium. Taxonomy (GTDB): domain Bacteria; phylum Pseudomonadota; class Alphaproteobacteria; order Rhodospirillales; family Casp-alpha2; genus Casp-alpha2. The sequence continues at coordinate 3,557 of JAQBYB010000131.1, forward strand.
GAGACCTATGATGGCGACGTTGATATCACCATCGACGCGACCGGTCGATTGGTGATCCCCGGTTTCGTCAATTCCCATCTCCACCTCACGGACACGCCTTTTACCAAGGGCTATCAGGAAGATGTCGGCAGTCCGTCGGGGCCATCGGGGTACCAGAATTATGTCGCCCTATACAAGATGCTGCCGAGTGTCCGTAAGGCGTCTGATCCGGAAGCTCAATACGCAGCGGCGCTATGCGCCCTTGCGGAACTCGCCCGCACCGGGTCAACGACGATCGTCGAGTTGGGTTATGATTTCGAAATCGGTGGCGATGGCGATATCGCGATAACCGAACGAATTGCTGAGATTATCGGGGAGACCGGGCTGCGATGCTATTCCGGGCCACGCTTTCGAACCCGCTTTTACGGCGCCGATTCAAAGGGTGGCGTTTTTTACGAGGATTATCCGAACGGCGCACGGCAGCGTTTCGAGGATTGCGTTGAGTTTTGTCGGAGCTGGAACGGCCGATATGATGATCGGCTTCGGACCATGCTGGCGCCGGGTCAGATAGACACCTGTGATGCGCAGTTGTTGAAAGACACGCGGCGCTACGCCGACGAACTTAAAATCCCGATTCAGATTCACGCCGGCCAATCCCCCTTCGAGTTTTCGCGGGTCAAGCAAACAGAACACAAGACCAACGTCGAATACATGATGGAGACCGGACTTTTGGGGCCGGATTTTATCATTGGTCATGGGCAATTCATGTCCGACGGTGGTGATGTCGCTACCATGGCAAAACATGAGATCGCAGCCCTGCGCGACTCGAAAACCACGGTCTGTCACCTGCCGTGGGTCAAGGCCCGTCGTGGCGGCGTTATCAATTCGATTCAGAAATATCACGATCTCGGTATCCGTCAGAGCCTAGGCACCGACAACTATCCACTCGACATGTTCAATGAGATGCTAACCGCCGCTGTGGTCTGCAAGATCGTTGAGAAATCCGCCGTTGCCGCTCTTTCCCAAGACGTCTTCCTGATGGCAACGGTGGGCGGTGCCGATGCCCTCGGGCGCCCCGACCTGGGCCGCTTGGCGCCAGGATGCAAGGCGGATATCGTGTTCGTGCGCATCGACACGCCGAAGGCGGCACCGGTCTATGACCCGTTTAAGTTTATGGTCCTGGCGGCAACGGGCGACGATGTCGACAGGGTGATCGTCGACGGAAAAACCATTGTCGACGACGGCAAGGTGTTAACCATTGATGTTCCCAAAGCCGTTCAACAGGTCAACGAGGCAAGCCGTCGCGTATGGGGACGCCTTGATTTCTAGAGCATTTCCGAGTTATTTTGACGCATAGCCGTCGGCGGCAAAGAAGTTTCTGCATTCTTCCGGCT
>JAQBYB010000033.1 GCA_027624235.1 Pseudomonadota bacterium
AAACAGATTCCCAGGAGGATGATGGTTTCCGGACCTATCCACAGGCCGAACGCCAGCATCACCCCGATCATCAGCGCGTTGAGATTGTGAAAGGGACAGCGGCTCGGCGGGGCGGTGAAAGAACGGGCCAGAAAACCGAGCGTCAGAAACACCGTCACCGCGAACACCGCGTGATGATCCGCCCGTCCCAAGATGGTAAAGGGCAGGATGCCGAACTGGGTCGCCGTCATCGCGCCGGCGATCAGCGCCCCGGCGCGGCCGATCAAAGGCGTCGCCGCCCACACCAGCGCCAGCGCCGCCAGCAGGTGCATCAGCGGACTGACCAGCGCGCCGCCCCAATACAGGGCGCGTTTAACGCCGAGCACCGGCATCAGCGGCAACCCCAGGGCGATCACCGCCACATCCAGGGGCCGGGTCCAGTGGACCGTGGCGCCGAACGGCGCATTGGCGCGCGGCAGGGTGTTGTCGAACCAGTCGCCGGTCTCAACAAGCCCTTCAATTCGGACCAACCGGGTGTAGGCGTCGCCGTCGGCCAGATTGCCGTTGGCAACGATCTTGTCACCGATCAGCCCCCAGGCGCCGTGAATCAATATAACAAATCCGGCGACGATCAACAGCGGCCAGCGCGGATAGCGCTGCTTGCCGGGGCGGGAGGAGGGTTCCGTAGGCGCGGCCTGATCGGTCATGGCTCAAGAGGTACCAGATTTAGCCGCTGTTTAACGCAAAAAATTCACCGTTTCGCCTCACTTCCGCCTTGCTCCCGCCACCCCAGGATTTTAAGACATCCCCTATGCTGTCCGGAAAAATGCAACGATTTCTTAAGGGTTGCCAGTATATGTTTGATTCTGTTGATGGAATCGGAATAATACCGTCAACCGTGGCCTCAAAAAACAAAAGAGGCCGTGAGGGAAACACCAAAGCGGGAGTAAACCGCGTGCTCTTAAAGGGATCATTGTTGGCGGCGGCCTTGTTTGCCGGTGTCGCCGCCTCGGCCGGAATCATTTTAAACGACGCTCCCGTCTTTGGGCCCGCCGGCGACACCCTGTCTCTGGCGCCCATATCGCTCGGCAACCCAAGCACGGCGGCAACCCTGACCACCCGCTGGTCGGTGCCGCCGCAAGAGGAAGAGGCCGAGGCCGTTCCCCCGATTTATCAGGTCGCGCTTCGCATCAATCGTGGCGATACCCTGGCCGGATTGTTGACCGACGCCGGCGTGTCCGCCGCCGACGCGCAAGCGGCGAGCACGGCGCTGTCGAAACGCTATAACCCGAAACGTATTGCAAAAGGCCAAGAAATCGCCGTCCGCTTCATGGCGCCGGCCCTGGGCACGGCGGAATCGCGCTCTGCCGGACCGGGTCGCTTTGTCGGTCTTCAGGTCGAACCGGACTACAACACCGCCATTATTGTTGAGCGGGCAGACACCGGTGACGGCTTCACCGCATCAACAATCGAAAAAACCCTGACCCGCACCCTGACCCGGGCCGAGGGCGTCATTAAATCCAGCCTCTATGTTTCCGGGCGCGAATCCGACATCCCCAATCCGGTGCTGGTCGAACTGATCCGGGCGTATTCCTGGGATGTCGATTTCCAACGCGATATCCGCGCCGGCGACAGCTTCAAGGTGATGTATGAGCGCGTCTTCGACGAACACGGAAATCACGTGCATTCGGGCAATATCCGCTTCGCCCAGCTCACCTTATCCGGCAACCGCCACACCATTTACCGGCACCGGACCAAGGATGGCGATGATGATTATTTTGACGAAAAAGGCCAATCCGCCCGCAAGGCATTGATGCGCACCCCCATTGACGGGGCCAGGCTGTCGTCAGGCTTCGGACACCGTCGCCATCCGATCCTGGGCTACACCAAAATGCACCAGGGCGTCGACTTCGCCGCGCCGCGCGGCACCCCCATTTACGCCGCCGGCAACGGCACGATTGTTAAAGCCGGAGCCAACGGCGCCTACGGCATCTATATCCAAATTCGCCACAACGACCGCTATTCAACCGCCTATGCCCACATGAAGGGGCTGGCCCGAAATTCCCGAAGAGGCAACCGGGTGACGCAAGGCCAGATTATCGGTTACGTCGGCACCACCGGGCGCTCCACCGGCCCGCACCTGCACTACGAAATCCTTAGCCAAGGTCAACGCACCAACCCGATGAAGGTCAAAATGCCGTCGGGCCGCAAGCTCAAAGGCGACGCGCTGGAGGCTTTCCAGGCGGCGCGCCAGGCTGTCGATGAGACCTTCGCATCTCTGACGCCCGAAGCGAAAGTCGCCGAGGCCGGGGATTAGGCAGGTGGTCTACCACAACCGGCGAATGCCGTAATCATCGAAAACGGTCTCGTTGCTGATGAGTTGCAGATCATGGGCCTGGGCCTGGGCGATCAGCATGCGGTCGAAGGGATCGCGGTGCGGTCCCGGCAGGCTTCCCGCCCGGGCGCCGTCGGCCAAACTGATGGGCAGTTCAGAGAACCCCTGTGAGGCCATGCACGCGCCAAAGTCAGACGCCACCTCGGCGGCGCCGGGCAGCTTGCCGATGCGGACCTTGGTCGTGATTTCCCATGCCGAAGCGGCGCTGAGATAGATTACATTCTCTTCTCTGCCGATGAATTTGCGTGCCGGTACGGAAAGTTTCGCGTCACCGGCCAGCCACCAGAGAAAAGCATGGGTATCGAGGATGGCTTCCACGTCCCGGCCGCCGACGTCACTGTTCCCAGGCGTCTAGTTCATCTTGCGGCAACGGATCAAAGAACGAGTCGTCCACCCACACCTTGCCGCGCATCGCTCCAAACTCCCGTTTCGGCTTGGGTGCATCAACGGGCACCAACCGCACCATGGGTTCCTTGCCCCGCGCGATGACGATGTCCTCGCCGGCGCAGGCACGTTTGATCAGCTTTGACAGGTGGGTCTTGGCGGCGTGAATGGTGGTGTGCGGCATGGCGGGGCTCCAGTTATTAGCTTAGTCTGATTAGCTTAGCTAAATTAATTGAGAAAATCAATATACCTGTTTTTTCCAGTTTTAAGGGAAATAGGGAAAAATGAAGCATGAAGCCGGAGAGCGCGGGGATGGACGAAAAATTAACTCTTATGACAATTTCTCGTGGCTCTATTTCTTGCTTTTGCTATATCCGCCGGTTGCGGTTTTTCGTATTCCATTACATCCCAGATGAGTATTTCATTCGGCGAAATTTCACCAAGTTCCGCGAACAAATCTGACAACATTTTTTCACTCCAGGCCGAAACGAATGTTCGGGTCACTTCAATCAGATTGAACATATTTTGGTAAGCATCATCTCCGTCAACAACGCGGATTGTAACGGAAAGAATATCGAGCAGGGTTCCGTCAGCTTCCAAGACAGCGCCAGTCTCAGAGTAGTTGTAATTATTAACGTCGTGAACAATGTGTTTGTCGCGAAGGTCCTTGAAAAATTGAAAAATTTCTAGGGCCTCGGGCGCCTCGTCTTTCAGAACGTCTTCGGCGTTAAGACGAAGGGAGCGCTTCCCAGAACCAAAGCAAGAAAAATATTTCACGAGGATCGATGTCCAAAGGGCTGTCCGCAGTGTGTGTGCATTCATATCTGACTTGTTGTTAGCCCCAGTCGGTAGAAGCTTATCGATCAATCCGAGTTGCTGCATAGCGTCGTGGCAGAATTTCAGGTCCGACTCATGAAGACGCAATGCTGCCAGTTTCAGCGCCTGCTTTCCCACCATGCGAACAACGCGATCCGCAGTGGGGTACCCATCGACGTGAATTCCCGATTCCGTTTTTCGCATCCTAGTGGGTCCCGTATACGGCGGGCGTTTTATCAAGTCTGCCCCCTGTTATGCGCTTGCTTTTACTTCAATCTTTTGATGCCAGCGTAATCACTTAAACACCACCCCCTACGCCGCTTCCGCCTTGATCCCGTTCAGGGTCAGGCCGTCCTTGCCGGCGGATACCTTGATTTCCTCGCCGTCGACGATGCGGCCTTCCAGGATCAGCGACGCCAACGGGTTTTGCAGGGTTTTTTGGATCACGCGCCGCAGCGGCCTGGCGCCGTAGACCGGATCATAGCCCTGTTCGGCGAGCCAGGCCGTCGCCGCCTTGTCCATATTGAGGCTGAGGTGGCGGTCGGCCAACAGGGCCCGCAGGCGGTCGAGTTGGATATCGACGATGGTATCCATGTGTTCGCGGAACAGGCGATGGAACAGGATGATCTCATCCAGCCGGTTGAGAAATTCGGGACGGAACGCAGCGCGGACGACCTCCATCACCTGTTCGCGGACCTCGCCGGAATCATGGCCGTCCTCCTGCGCCGCCAGGATATCGCCGCCCAGGTTCGAGGTCATGATGATCAAGGTATTGCGGAAATCGACCGTGCGCCCATGGCCGTCGGTGAGGCGGCCATCATCCAAGACCTGAAGCAATACGTTGAAAACGTCCGGGTGGGCCTTTTCGATCTCATCGAACAGCACCAATTGATAGGGCCGGCGGCGGACGGCCTCGGTCAAGGCGCCGCCTTCGTCATAGCCGACATAGCCCGGCGGCGCCCCGATCAATCGCGAGACGGCGTGTTTTTCCATGTACTCGGACATATCAATGCGGGCGATGGCCTGTTCGTCGTCGAACAGGAATTCGGCCAACGCCTTGCACAGCTCGGTCTTGCCGACGCCGGTGGGGCCGAGGAACAGGAATGACCCGGTCGGCCGCGACGCGTCCTGCAACCCGGCCCGCGCCCGGCGGACGGCGTCGGAAACGGCGGACAGCGCCTCTTCCTGGCCGACGATGCGGGCACGCAGGCTTTCTTCCATGTGCAGCAGCTTGTCGCGTTCGCCTTCCAGCATCTTGTCGACCGGGATGCCGGTCCAGCGCGACACGATATGGGCGATGTGCTCGGGCGTCACCGCTTCTTCCACCATCAGGTCCGCGCCGTCGTGATCGGCGTTGTCGGCCTTGGCGATTTCGGCTTCCAGGCGCGGGATCAGGTCGTATTGCAATTCGCCGGCTTCCTCGTATTTGCCTTCGCGCAGCGCCCGCTCAAGGGCAATGCCGGCGCGGTCGAGCTCTTCCTTGACCTTGGTGACATCGGCGAGCGCACCTTTTTCCGATTCCCATTGCTTGGTCAGGATTTTGGATTCCCCCTCAAGCCCGTCCAAGTCTTTTTCCAGCGTCTTCAATCGTTCCTTCGACGCCATGTCGGTCTCTTTCTTCAGGGCTTCGCGCTCGATCTTCAACTGGATGATGCGGCGGTCCAGCTCGTCGATCTCCTCGGGCTTGGAATCGACCTCCATGCGCAGGCGCGACGCCGCCTCGTCCATCAGGTCGATGGCCTTGTCGGGCAGGAAGCGGTCGGAGATATAACGGTTGGACAGCGTCGCCGCCGAAACCAGAGACGAATCCAAGATCCGCACGCCGTGGTGCAGCTCATACTTTTCCTTGATGCCGCGCAGGATCGAAATGGTGTCTTCGACGGACGGCTCGGACACGAACACCGGCTGGAACCGGCGCGCCAGGGCGGCGTCCTTTTCCACGTGCTTGCGGTATTCGTCCAACGTCGTCGCCCCGACGCAGTGCAGATCACCCCGCGCCAGGGCCGGTTTCAACAGATTGGACGCATCCATGGAACCTTCGGCGGCGCCGGCGCCGACGATGGTGTGCATTTCGTCGATGAACATAATGATCTCACCCGCCGCCGACGTTACCTCGCTCAACACCGCCTTCAGGCGTTCTTCAAATTCGCCGCGGAACTTGGCGCCGGCGACCAGCGCGCCCAGGTCGAGCGCCATCAGGCGTTTTGTTTTCATATTTTCGGGAACGTCGCCCTGGACGATGCGAATGGCCAGGCCTTCGAGGATCGCGGTTTTGCCGACGCCGGGCTCGCCGATGAGGACCGGGTTGTTCTTGGTGCGCCTGGACAGGACTTGAATGGTCCTGCGGATTTCTTCGTCGCGGCCGATGACCGGGTCGATCTTGCCCTCGGCGGCGGCGGCGGTCAGGTCGCGGGCATATTTCTTGAGCGCATCGTAATTGTCCTCGGCGGTGCGGCTGTCCGCCGTCCGGCCCTGGCGAAAATCGTCAATAGCCTTGTTCAGTGCCTGGGGGGTGACACCGGCATCCTTAAGCGCCTTGGCCGCCGAGGTTCCTGCCGCCAGGGTAATGGCGAGCAGGAATTTTTCGGCGGTCACGAAGCTGTCGCCGGATTTCTCGGCGATCTGTTCGGCCTGCTCAAACAGCTTGGCCGTCTCCGCCGCCAGATGAACCTGTCCGGCGCCGGGGCCTTCGACCTTGGGCAGCTTGTCCAGTTCGGCCTTGGTCGCATTCAACGCCTTTTTAGGGTCGCCGCCGGCGGCCGCGATCAGGTTGGCGGCCAGGCCTTCCTTGTCATCAAGCAGGCACTTGGAGAGATGCAGCGGCGTTAACTGCTGATGATTGGAGGTCAGCGCCAAGGTCTGGGCGGATTGAATGAAGCCGCGGGCGCGCTCGGTATAATTTTCGAATTCCATTGTCTTAAAACCATTTTCCAAACTGGGCTGCCATAAATATGGCTCAAAAAATGGCCCACGCAAGCGTTGCGCCGTTGACGGACGGTGTTTGCCAGCGCAGTCTGCGACCCCATGACCATCAGCATCGCCAAAATATACCGTTATCCGGTCAAGGGCCTCAGCGCCGAAGCGCTCGAATCCGTGACCCTTACCGAAGGCCGGGAACTGCCCCAGGATCGCCGTTTCGCGTTGACGCCGGGCACCAGCTCCGTCGATGGTTCGACCATCCCGTGGATGCCGAAAACAAGTTTTTTATCGCTTCTCAACCATGAAAAGATGGCCAAGCTGACGACCCGGTTTGATGACGCCACCGGCACGCTGAGCATCGAGAGGGGCGGCAAACCCGTCGCCAAGGGCAATATCACCACCACCGTCGGGCGCGCCATGATCGAGGAATTCTTCGCCGCCTATATGGGTAAGGACGCCCGCGGCAGGCCTAAGCTGGTGGAATCCGAACCCAACGTGACCCTGTCCGATCATCAAAATGCGGTGGTGTCGTTGGTTAATCTGGCCAGCGTCAAAGACCTGGAACGGGTGACCGGCGCCGCCATCGACCCGCTACGTTTTCGCGGCAATGTTTATCTGGACGGTCTGGACCCGTGGGCCGAATTCGATTGGATCGACCGACCGATCACCTTGGGCAAGGCTAAACTGACCGTCACCCAGCGTATCGGCCGTTGCGGCGCGACCAGTGTCGACCCGGAAACGGGGGAACGGGACCTCAATCTGGTCAAGGACTTGCAGCGCGGCTTCGGCCATACTGACATGGGCGTCTATGCCGCCGTCGCCACAGGCGGCGTCATCGCCACGGGCGATCACCTGCGCCTGGCTGAATAAGCGGCCACCCTTCGAGACGGACCTTCGCTCCTCCTCAGGGGGAGGAGAGGGATATAGTTTTTCCTCATCCTGAGCCGCGAGCAAAAGCGAGCGTGTCGAAGGATTGTTGCCGCGAATCTTATTTTCTTCGGGCTGTTAGGAAGCGGCTTTTTCGGGTCCGGCCTCCAGAGCGGCGTCGGCGGCAGATTCGACGGCGGCCTCAGCGACTTTTGGCGGATTGGCGCCCTGATTCTCACGCATGGCAACGGCAGCGGCCAGCGCCGCCGGAGACATATCGATAACTTCCGCCTCATTTTTGGTGGCGGACTGATCGGGAGCCGGTGGCGCTTTTTGGGCCGCACGGGGTTGTTGGGTCGCAGCGTTATCCTCGTCTTCGTCTTGGCCTTGGCCTTGGCCTTGGCCTGGGCCTGGGACCGGAGCTTTGTTGCCGCCGTTGTTCGCCTCGGCGGCATTGACGATCCGATGATAATGTTCGGCATACTGGAAATAGGCCTCGGCCGTAACCCAGTCTCCCGAAGAACTCGCGTCCCGGGCCAGGGTCAGATACTTTTCCGAAACCTGCTGGGCTGAACCGCGAATTTTGACGTCGGGGCCGTTGCTTTCGAAGCTATTCCGACCGCCGCCGCCACCGCCGCCACCGCCGCCACCGGAACTACGTTTTCCGCCGCCTCTGGAACGCGAGCGTCGATTATTGGAACTTTGTGGTTGTTTCATGTCACCTTGGCTTTTTTAGAGTGCTAGAAAATCCCCGCCAACATTAGCCCGAACAACGGCCCGGACCGGGATAACCGACTCTCCTAAATAAACAGAAACGGAGAAACGATTTCAGCGTGGGAAAATGATAGGGATCGGCATCGCCTCTGCGTATGGACCCCCGTGCGGCAAAACCTCTGCCTAACCCGTGAAAGGTAGCCGCTTCACGCTTTAATTCCAACCTTTTTCTCAAAAATTCTTGATCGCCTCAATAACCCGGGGCAACCCGGACAAATCCTTGTGAACGCAAATGGGTTCCAATTCGTGCCGGCGCAGAATCCGGCTGACCGCATCCGCCTGGGTGGCCCCGATTTCAACGAAGGCATGTCCGTCGGCCTTCAACAGCCGGCTGAGACCGGGGCCGAGGGCTTGATAACAATCAAGCCCATCGGCGCCGCCGGAAAGCGCCAGACGAGGTTCAAACCGGGCGACTTCTGGCTCAAGGTCGGCGAAGTCGGCGTCGGCGATATACGGCGGGTTGGCGACGACCAGATCGAACTGCCCATCGACGCCCGCATCCCAATCGGAAAGCTCAAACCGCACCCGTCCGTCGAGGCCTAAGCGTTCGGCATTGCCGGTAGCGACAGCCAGGGCGGCCTTGGAAACGTCAACGCCAAGCCCTCGGGCATTCGGCAATTCCGACAACAACGCCAGCAACAGACACCCGGTGCCGGTGCCGAAGTCGATGACCTCTACATCAGCGTCCTGATCCTTGACCGAGGCCAGCGCCGCTTCGACAAGGGTTTCGGAATCCGGGCGTGGCACCAGAACGTCTTTGGTCACGGTGAAGTCCAGACTCCAAAATTCGCATTGCCCGGTAATCGCGGCCAGCGGCTCGCGCGCCGCGCGCCGCGCCACCAGGGCGTCCATGGCTTGGCGTTGTTCGGGTCTGAGTGCATGTTCGGGGTGAGAAAGAATCCGGACCTGTTCCCAACCCAGGGCAAAGGACGCCAGCAATCGAGCATCGAGGCGCGCACTTTCGATGCCGGCCGCATCCAGCCGCCCGGCGGCGGCGGCCAAGGCCCCGCCGAGGGTGTTATCGAGCACACCGCCGAGGGCGCCGCCCATTAGGGCAATTCCGCCAGCCTGCGCGCCTGATCATCGGCGCTGAGCGCATCGATAAGATCATCCAAGTCGCCGTTTAAGATGCCATCCAGCTTGTGCAGGGTCAGGTTGATGCGGTGGTCGGTGACCCGGTGTTCGGCAAAGTTATAGGTGCGGATGCGTTCCGAACGGTCGCCGGAACCGACCTGGCTTTTGCGGTGCGCCGCCCTTTCGTCATCGACCTTCCGGCGTTCGGCGTCGTACAGGCGCGACCGCAGCACCCGCAAAGCCTTGGCCTTGTTCTTGTGCTGTGACTTTTCATCCTGCTGCGAGACGACGATGCCGGTCGGCAGGTGAGTGATGCGAATGGCGCTGTCGGTGGTGTTGACCGATTGGCCGCCGGGGCCGGACGCCCGGAAAACGTCGATGCGCAGGTCTTTATCCTCGATCTTGATATCGACCTCCTCGGCCTCGGGCATGACCGCCACCGTCGCCGCCGAAGTGTGGATGCGGCCGCCGGATTCGGTTGCCGGCACCCGTTGCACACGATGGACGCCGGATTCGAACTTCAGGCGGGCAAAAACGCCGCGCCCGGAGATCGCCGCGAAGGCCTCCTTGTAGCCGCCGATGCCGGTCTCGCTCAGGCTCATCAGCTCGAATTTCCATTTCATCGAATCGGCGTAACGCTGGTACATGCGGAACAGGTCGGCGGCAAACAACCCGGCCTCGTCGCCGCCGGTACCGGCGCGGACTTCCAGAATAGCGTTCTTGGCGTCGGCGGCGTCTTGCGGTAGCAGCATCACCTGCAACTGCTTTTCCAGGCCCGGAATTGTCTGGTTAAGCTGGGCGAATTCCTGTTCCGCGATCGCCTTCATTTCGGCGTCGCTGTCCCCATCGGCGATCATTGTCGCCAAATCGAGGGCTTCGTCCTTGGCCTTATTGAGCGCGATAATCGCCCCGACCACCGGGGTCAGGTCCGCGTATTCCTTGGACAGCTTGGCGAACGCAGCCGCGGATGGCGGGCCGGCGCTGGACATCAGGGCTTCCAGCTCTTGGTGGCGGGCCAGCAGCCGGTTCAGGTTTTCGTCCAAATTCATTTGTCTTTGCCGCCCCCGTCTTTACCGCCTAAACCGAACAGGCGCCGGATGATATCTTCCGCCGCCGCCCAACCGCCCCCCGACGCCGCCTCGCCGCGCATCGCTTCCGACGGTTTATGCAGCAATCGGTTAACCAAAAGCCGCGTCGCTTTTTCGGCATCGTCACCGGCTTCCGACAGGACCTGCTGGCGAACCGCTTCGAAATGACCGCGCAAATCCCCCAGCGCCGGCACCGCGCCGCGCTCGGCACGACCGCGCAGAAAACTCTCGACCTCGGCATCGACAATCGTCCCGGCGATCTCGGCTTCGGATTCCCGCGTCGCCCGGCCGTCCATGACCACCCTCTCCAAATCGGCGAGGTCATACAGAAAGGCTTCGTCGATGCGATTGATGGCCGGATCGATGTCACCGGGTAGCGAGGTATCGACCAGGAACACCGGACGGCGGCGGCGGCGATGGATGGCGACCTGCATCATGTCCGACGTGAGCGCATGGCGGCGTGAGCCCAGCGCCGTCAGCACGATGTCGGCATCGTCGAGCAGCCGCGCCAGATCGTCAAAGTCACCGACATGGCAGTTCAATTCCCGGGCCAGCGCCTCGGCCCGTGCGGCGGTGGTGTGAACAACGCTAAGATCGCTTAAGCCTTCCTCGATCATGGCGGCGGCCACCAATTCACCCATTTCCCCGGTGCCGATCAACAGCCCGGAACGGTTTTTGAGATCACCGTGCAGGTCTTGGGCCAGACGGGCGGCGGCGGCGGCAATGCTGACCGGGCGTTCGCCGATCTTGGTTTCATTTCGCGCCCGCTTGGACGCCGCATAGGCGGCCTGCAGGATGGCTTCGAGGGAGGTTCCGGTCATCCCCGCATCGGCGGCCATGCGGTGGCATGATTTGACCTGACCCAGGACCTGGGGTTCGCCGACGACCAGGCTGTCCAGGGAGGCGGCGACCCGGAAAATCTGCCTGACGGCCGCATCGCCGGTCAGGGTGTAGGTCTGCCCATCGAGGTCTTCGGGTTTCAGCTCGGCGTGCTCGGCAAAGATTTCGATGATGCGTTTGGCGGCCTCGATGGGATCATCATGAACCGCCTGAATCTCAACCCGGTCGCAGGTCGACAGCACCATCGCCTCGCCAATGCCGGCGGCGCGCAGACGTTCCAGGACACCGGGAACCTGGGCATCCTCGACGAACAGGCGATCGCGGATGCTCATCGAGCTGGAGCGATGATTGGCGCCGACCACCATCGGCTGGGGAATGTTTTTTTCGATGTCAGCCATATCCATGCTACCGGTAACAGACGAGGTGCTCTTGCAACGACGAAAGTTTAACTTCCGTCTCCTCGCTGGTTTCCATGTCGCGAACCAACGCCACGCCCTTCGCCAACTCATCCTCGCCGAGGATGATGGCGGCGCAGGCATTGGCCTTGTTGGCCCGGTTCAACCGTTTTTTGAGGTTGCCCGAGAACCCTAAATCAATGGCAAACCCGGCATGGCGCAATTGCTGGGCAAGCGAGAACGCGTTATCCCTGGTCTCGTCGCCGACCGGGATGACGGCGATCAGGCGGGTCGGCGGCGGCGGCGCGGCGATCATCATCGACAGCCGCTCGACGCCGGCGGCCCAGCCGGTGCCGGGGGTTTCCGGCCCGCCCAACTGCTTGATCAGCCCGTCATAGCGGCCACCGGCCAACACCGCGCCCTGCGCGCCGAGCTGATCGGTGACGAACTCGAACGCCGTGTGGCAGTAATAATCCAGCCCCCGAACCAGCCTTGGATTAATCTCATAGGATATCCCGGTGATCTTCAGACCTTCCTGGACGCGCCCGAAAAAATCCTTCGAGTAATCGTTGAGCGCTTCGGACAGCAACGGCGCCTCGGCGACCGCGGCTTGATCGCCCTTGTGCTTGGAATCAAAAATACGTAGCGGATTGTTCTCAAGCCGGGCCTGACTGTCTTCGGACAGATCAGCCCGGAAATCTTGCAAGTATTCCACCAGGGTCGAGCGGTAGGCCTCGCGGCTTTCGGCGTCGCCTAGGGTATTGAGCTGCAACGTCACATCGTCCATGACGCCCAGGTCGCCGAGGATATGGGCGCCAAGTGTAATGGTTTCGACATCGCCGAGCGGATCCTCGACCCCCAGCAATTCGACCCCGAATTGATGGAACTGGCGTTGGCGGCCTTTTTGCGGGCGCTCATAGCGAAACATCGGGCCTCGGTAAAACAGCTTCAACGGCAGCGGCTCGGAACGCAGGCCGGAAATGAACGCCCGCGCCACCCCCGCCGTGCCTTCGGGGCGAAGCGTGGTGCTCCGGCCTTTGCGATCATCAAAGGTGTACATCTCTTTGGTGACGACATCGGATGTCTCACCCAGGGTGCGGCTGAATACCTCGGTGGCCTCGAAGATCGGCGTCGAGATTTCGCCATAACCGTAGAGCGCGGCAATGGCGAAGGCCGTTTCCGTGACATGGCGGTGACGGCGGTGATCCTCGGGCAGGATATCGCGGGTGCCGCGTGGGGGCTGTAGGTCCGACATCAGACTCAAGGCCCGTTACTGGGCGGCGGCCGATGAGGTTGTGGGACCGGCCTTTCCACTGCGGCGTTGGTAATGGCTATCGACATAGTCATCGACAATCTTATGAAATTCCTCGGCGATATTCGGCCCCCGCAAGGTCACGGTCTTCTCACCGTCGATGAACACCGGGGCTGCCGGTTCCTCGCCGATGCCCGGCAGACTGATGCCGATATTGGCGTGCTTGCTTTCGCCCGGCCCGTTGACGATGCAGCCCATCACCGCGACGTTCATGGTCTCGACGCCTTCGTAGGCGTCACGCCATGCGGGCATGCGGTCACGGACATGGGACTGAATTTTTTCCGCCAATTCCTGAAACACGGTGCTGGTCGTGCGGCCACAACCGGGACACGACGTCACCAACGGCGTGAACGACCTGATCCCCATGGTTTGCAAAATTTCCTGGGCGACGATGACCTCGCGGGTCCGATCGCCGCCAGGTTCCGGCGTCAACGACACCCGGATGGTGTCGCCGATACCGTTCTGTAGCAGCACCGCCATTGCCGCGGTCGAGGCAACAATCCCTTTCGAGCCCATGCCCGCCTCGGTCAGCCCCAAGTGCAACGCATAGTGACATGATGCCGCCAGATCCGCGTAGACCGCGATCAGGTTTTGGACATCGCTGACCTTGCACGACAGCACGATCTTGTCGGCGCCCATCCCCAGTTCTTCGGCGCGGGCCGCGTTTTCAAGGGCCGAGGCGACAAGTGCCGCACGCGTCACTTCAGGAATATCCTTGGGCTCGGACAAGGCGGCATTTTCATCCATCAGGCGGGCCAGAAGATCCTGGTCCAGGCTGCCCCAGTTGACGCCGATGCGCACCGGGCGGTCATATTTCAGCGCCGTTTCAATCATCGACGAAAACTGGCTATTGCGCTTTTCCTTGAACCCAACATTGCCCGGATTAATCCGGTATTTCGCCAATGCCTCGGCGCAGGCCGGGTGGACGTCGAGCAGCTTGTGGCCGATATAATGAAAATCGCCGATCAACGGAACATCGACGCCGCGTTTGTCCAGCTCGTCGCGAATGTGGGGAACCGCCTTCGCCGCCGCCGGTCGATCGACGGTCAGGCGCACCAGTTCAGACCCGGCCCGGGCCAGCGCCTCGACCTGATCGGCGGTGGCAATCACGTCGGCGGTGTCGGTGTTGGTCATGGATTGCACGACCACCGGAAAATCACCGCCCATGGTGACGGCGCCTCCTGTCGTGGCCCCAATGGTCACCGCGACGCTTTTGCGCCGGACCCCTAATTTGAACGTTGCCGATGTCACGTTGCCGTTTCCTTATTCATTGGCCGCCGTCCCCGCCATGAGCTTGTCGGCATCCAAGGCGACGTTGCGGCGCACGGTTCCCTCGCTGCCGATGGCCGGCACCGCCTTGCCATCGACCAGGATTTCCAGGGCGCCGGCGTTGCCGGTCGAAAGTTTCAACCCCGAACGGTCGGGCACGGCGTAGCTGTCACCGGCCCTGAGCAATCGCGTCAACAGCAGTTCGTTAACGGCATCATCGCGGACCTGAATCCAGCTGTTCATTTTAGCACGAACGATGATTCGACTCTTGCCGCTGGACGGCGCCGGCGTTGTTTCGGTTTTCGGGGCCGCTTTGGGCAGCGCCGCAGTTTGAGCCTCCGGCGCCGATTGGCTGATCGGTGTTTTGGGGGTCGATATCCCCGGCGCCGAGGCTGACCCCGTGGCCGAGGCGGCGGGCGGTATCATATCCACGGGCACGACACTGGGCGCGTCCGCCGACACGACACTAGGCGCGTCCGCCGACGCGACACTGGGCGCGTCCGCCGACGCGACACTGGGCGCGCTGGGGGTTTCAACAGGAACCACCGGTTTGGCGGCCTTCGGGGTTGGCGCAGGTTCGGGAGCCGGGGTCGGCGCTGGCTGAGGGGCCGCCACCGTTTTCGCCGGAGCCGGTTCGGGGACCGGCGCGGGTTCGGGTGTGGGTACCGTTTCCACCGGCGCCGGTTTTTCCACGACAGGCGCGGGGGTTGGCGCTGGGCTTGGCGCAGGGTCGGCCTCGGGCATCGGCGCGGCGGCGGTTGCGGCGACTGGCGCCTCGCGGGGTTGAGACGGTACCGGTGGTGACGCCGTTTCGGACATCGGGGCCGCTGCTGCAACCGGCATAACAGGCTCCGGCCCCGGCCCCGGCTCCGGCTCCGGCTTCGACATCGGTTCCGTCTTTGCCGCAACCTCGGGGGCGGCTGGCTTTGGCGGATTGCCGCCGACACCTTGCTCGGCCAGACGTGCCGGGACCGGCGCAATCAGCTCAGCCATAAACCCGTTCTTGGATGTATTCACGTACCAGACGCCATACGCCACCGCCGCCACCAAAATCCCGATAAAGATAATCGCGCCACCGGGGATCCCCATCTCCGGGATCGGCTCGGGGAATTCCAGGGATTTTTCAGAACGGTCACCGACGACTTGGGCTTTGAACCGCCGAATGACCTCTTCGCTGTCGAGGCCCAAATGCTCGGCATAGGCGCGCACGAACCCCATGGAATAGGTATGGCCGGGGAGGTCTTCGAAGCGACCGTCCTCAATCGCTTCCAGGTAGACGTAGCGGATCTTGAGAATACTGGCGATATCATGAAGATCATCGCCGACCCTCAGGCGCGACGCTTTCAAAAGCGCACCGACGCCGGTGGCCCTTTTTTGTTCGTCCGTTTCTGCCTGTTTAGGAGAAGCCATAGACTCGATTCATAAATTTCCCGAAATTGGGTGCGGAATGATCCCACGACTGGGCAAAGGACTTCAAGCGTGAAGGCCTTTTGGCCGCCTATTCGGCATCCAGCCCATAAGCGGTATGCAGCGCCCTCAGGGCCAATTCCGTGTATTCCTCGGCGATTAGCACGCTGACCTTGATTTCCGAGGTTGAGATCACCAGGATGTTGATGCCCTTTTCGCCCAGGGTTTCGAACATCCGTTGGGCGACCCCGGCATGGCTGCGCATGCCGACACCGATCACCGAAACCTTGACGACGTTAGGATCCGCCAACAAATCGGTGAAGCCCAGATCATCCTTCCTCGCCTCAACGGTCTTGACGGCCCGGTCCAGGTCGGCCTTGGCCACGGTGAATGTCAGGTCCGTCGCCTTGCCGTCGGCCGAGACGTTCTGGACGATCATATCAACATTGATGCTGGCCTCCGCCAGCGGCCCGAAGATGGCCGCCGCAATGCCGGGACGATCGGCGACCCGGACGAGGGTGATCTTGGCCTCGTCCCGGTTGTAGGCAATTCCGCTAACTATTTCCTGTTCCACGATTTCATCCTCATCGACGACTAGGGTTCCAGGGGCATCGGAATAGCTGGTTCGCACATGCAGGCGCTGGCCGGTCTTCATCGCCATTTCCACTGCCCGGGTCTGCAAAACCTTGGCGCCCAACGACGCCATTTCCAGCATTTCCTCGTATGTTATCTTATCAAGTTTACGCGCATTGGCGACAATCCGGGGATCGGCGGTGAAGACTCCGTCAACGTCGGTATAGATATCACATCGCTCAGCGCCCAGCGCGGCGGCAACGGCAACGGCGCTGGTATCGGACCCGCCACGGCCCAGCGTGGTGATCCGGCCGTCGGGGCCGATTCCCTGGAAACCCGCGACCACCGGCACCTCGCCGTCGGCGAAGCTTTGTTCCAGCGCTTCGGTTTCGATCGCCTCAATGCGGGCGCGGCCATGGACGCCATCGGTGCGGATCGGAATCTGCCAGCCCAGCCATGAGCGCGACGGAATGCCCATTTCCTGGAGGCAGAGCGCCAACAGCCCGACGGTGACCTGTTCGCCGGTGGCCAGCACGCTGTCAAATTCGGGCGAATAATGGGCGCCGCCGGCATTGGCGGCATACCCGACAAGCTGATCGGTGACGCCGGCCATCGCCGACAGCACCACGCAAACCTGATGGCCTTCGTCGAGCTCACGTTTGACGGTGGCCGCGACGGCCTTGATCCTGGCGATATCGGCAACCGACGTACCGCCGAATTTTTGTACGATTCTGGCCATAACAATATAGATTCATAAACTTATTTGGTTTGCAGCGTCAGCGGCGCATACATACTCTATTAAAGTGAACGGAGGCAACCCACCCATGGCCCAAGCGGCGACGATAAAAAACCGGAATAAAGCATCCCCGGCCCCGTCGACAGCATCCCCGGATGAAATTGCCCGTTTCACTGCGATTGCCGAGGCTTGGTGGGACCCCACCGGCGACTTCGCGCCGTTGCACCAGCTCAACCCGGTGCGCCTCGAATTCATCCGCGATCATATCGCCGGGCATTTCGACCGCGACCCCTTAGGCGGCAACCCCTTGGACGGCCTCGACATCATCGATATCGGCTGTGGCGGCGGGTTGCTGGCGGAACCGATGCGCCGGCTGGGGGCCACCATGACCGGCATCGACGCGGGCAAGAAAAACATCGACGTCGCCCGCCTGCACGCCGAACTATCGGGCCTGGATATCGAGTACCGCCACCAGTTGCCGGAGGATTTGAGTGCCGAAAAGAGCCGCTATGACGTTGTTCTCAATATGGAGGTGGTCGAGCATGTCGCCGACCTGGACGTATTTCTGGGCGCGGCGGCGGGGCTTATCCGGCCCGGCGGGGTGATGGTGCTCTCGACCCTGAACCGAACCTTGAAATCGCTGGCATTGGCGAAAATCGGCGCCGAATACGTGCTGCGCTGGCTGCCGATTGGCACCCACGATTGGCGCAAGTTCGTCAGGCCGTCGGAATTGGCGGCCGGGCTGAAGGCGCACGGCGTCGAGATCACCAAACTTAAAGGCATGAGCTACGCCCCCATTGACCGTGACTGGCGGCTCAGCCGGGATCTGGACGTTAATTATCTGGCCTTCGGCGTGAAGCGTTAGAACGATTTTGGACCGATAGGCTTCCCCCCAATGACAATATCGCGTGATTACAAGAATGTTGGCATTCTGGCGGCGTGTCAGGCGCTGTTCATGAGCGGGTTGTCGATGCAGATTATCCTGAGCGGCCTGGTCGGCGCCGCCATCGCCGAAGACAAAGCCTTGGCGACCCTGCCGATTTCCGCCGTCGTCATCGCCTCAACGCTGTCGACCATTCCGGCATCGTTGCTGATGAAACGCATCGGGCGCAGGGCCGGGTTCATCGTCGGAAATCTGTTTGGCCTTGTCGGTGCCTCCATCGCCTCCTACGCGCTCTATAATTCCAGCTTTGGGTTATTCTGTTTCGGCATGTTTGTATTTGGCGTGAATGCGGGGTTCTCCTCGTATTTTCGCTTCGCCGCCGCCGATGTCGCCCCGGTCCATTTTAAAAGCCGGGCCATCTCCTGGGTGATTTCGGGCGGCATCGCAGCCGCTTTATTGGGGCCGGAATTGGCAAAACGAAGCCATGACCTCGTTGACGGCACGCCGTTTCTTGGGTCTTACGCCGCGATGGCTGGGTTGACGATTATCGGGATGGTTCTGTTAACCTTCCTCGACATTCCGCTCCCCAATGAGGAAGAGCGCCTGCAAAGCGGGCGGCCACTGGCCACCATCGCCCTACAACCGGCGCTGATCGTTGCCGTCCTGGTCGGCATGATCGGCTACGGGACGATGAACCTGTTGATGACGGCGACACCGCTGGCCATGGTCGGCCACGGCTTTCACATCGGCGACGCGACCTTTGTCATTCAATGGCACATGGTGGCGATGTTCGCCCCGGCGTTCTTTACCGGCATCTTGATCCAGCGCATCGGCGTCGTCCGGGTATTGCTGGGCGGCACGGTCATGCTGGGCGCCGCCGTCGCCTTTGCCCTGTCGGGGACGGGCATCATCCATTACTGGCTGGCCCTGTTCGCCCTCGGCCTGGGCTGGAACTTCACGTACGTCGGGGCATCGACCCTGCTGACCGAAACCTATGCGCCGGCGGAACGCGGCAAGGTCCAGGCGCTCAACGACTTCATGGTGTTCGGGACGGTCGCCCTGGCGTCGCTGACGTCGGGAACCATCCTCTATTTCCTCAACTGGAACGCCGTCAACCTTGCCGCCATCGGACCGATCGGCGTCGCCCTGATCGCGGCGCTGTGGTTACGGCTCAAACGCCGCGCCGAACAGACAGCATAAAAACTTTTTGAAAAAAGAGCAAATCCCGAGCAAATGGTCCCATTCGCGACGACGTATTTGCGCTAAAAAAAAGAGCAAATCCCGAGCAAATGGTCCCATTTGCGACGACGAATTTGCGGTTAATAAAAGAGCCTTAATCGTTGCGGCGGCGGGGCGTGGGAAGGCGGAAAAACTCGACGCCCTCATCGTCCAACTCTTCGGCTTCTTCTTCGGTGGCCTCGCCGTAGATGCCACGTTTTTCGGATTCGCCATAATGGATGCGCCTGGCTTCCTCGGCAAACTCGTCGCCGACGAAATCACAATTATCCTCGATCTCCGCACGCAAGCCGTCAACGGCTTTGAGAATTTTCTCCGCCACTTCCTGGGCCCGGTACTCGGACCCGTGATCTTGAGAGGATTCGGAACGGCTACGGGCGATATTGGGCGCCATCGGCGCTTTGCTGACGCCGGTGGTGCCGCAATGCGGGCACAACACGTCCCCCGACGCCTGTTGGCTGTCGTAGGCGCCGCCGTTGAGGAACCATGCCTCGAAGGCGTGGCCACGATGGCATTTAAGGTCGTAAAGAATCATCGCTTTCAGCCATCCTCATTCGGGGTAACGGGGATACATTCTTATCTTAGCGGTTATACTAACGATAGGCATAGAATAAAACGGTTAAGAAATGAAGAACCAAAATTCCACGAGTGATGACAAAACCCGGAGCCGCCACCGGCGAATCACCGAGCCGTCGCCCTGGATCAGGCGGTTCGCTCCCTTGATTCCCGAAAACGGCGCGGTGCTGGACCTGGCAGCGGGCGGTGGGCGGCATAGTCGCCACCTGCAAGGGCTCGGCCACCCGATGACCGTGATCGACCGCGATGTGTCCGGGCTGATCGGCCTGGACGACGTCGAGATCATCGAGGCCGACCTGGAATCCGAGCCCGCGCCGTTCACCGTCGGCGGGGTCCTTCACGGTCGCACCTTTGCCGGGGTCTGTGTCATTAACTATCTGTACCGGCCGTTGCTGCGCGACCTTGTCGCGGCGCTGGCCCCCGGCGGCGTGCTGATTTATGAAACCTTCGCGCGCGGCAACGAGGCCTTTATTCGCCCCCGCAACCCCGACCACCTGCTCAAAAGCGGCGAGCTGTTGGAACTGGTCCGGGGCCGGCTGCAAGTCGTTGCCTACGAGCACGGGCGCGACGAGGCGGCGGAAATCCCCGGCGTCAAGCAACGCATCTGCGCCGTCAACGACTTGGGTACAAGCGAGCGCGACGACGGCGAGCCCGTGGCCCATCCGATCCAACCTTCATGAAACCACGCTAGAAAAGAGAAAAAGGGATAAGGAGATGCGCGAATAAGAGGGAGATAAGGGAATACGTTCCATCGCGGCTCCGGCGCATTTCATATTCTTATCCCCATATCCCCAATAATCCCCGAATCTCCTCATCCCATGCCTTTTTGGGAGCCTAGCGCATTTCCGGTTCACTTGCGTTCACCTAAAATGCTCTACGCCTTTGTTTTAGACGCAAATTCGTCGTCGCGGATGTAACCATCCGCTCGCGATTTGCGCTAGGTAAAAGCCCGGTCGTGCATCAGCGACGGGATCATCGCGCGCGCCTTGGTGACTTCGGCGGGGTCGATGTCGGCGGTGATGATGCCGGTTTCCTCGCCGCCGTCGGCCAGAATTTCGCCCCAGGGATTGATAATCAGGGAATGGCCATAGGTCTTGCGGCCGTTTTCATGTTCGCCGCATTGCGCCGGGGCGAAAACATAACAGCCGTTTTCGATGGCCCGGGCGCGCAGCAACACATGCCAATGGGCCTTACCGGTGGGCCGGGTGAACGCCGCCGGCACCGAGATAAAATCTACGCCCTCGCCGCCGCTGTAATAGCCCTTCGCCAATCCCCGGTAGAGATTGGGAAACCGCAGGTCGTAGCACACCGACATCCCCAGCCGTCCCCATGGAAGCACCGCCGTCACCGCCTTTGAGCCGGCGGCATAGGCGTTCGATTCCTTATGGACCTCGCCATCGCCGAGATCGACGTCGAACATGTGAATCTTGTCATATTGGGCCTGGACCGCGCCGTCGGGGCCGATCAGGAAGGACCGGTTGACGGCCTTTTCATCTTCCCCCATCACCACCAGAGAGCCCGCCAACAGCCAGATACCGGCTTGCGACGCCATATCCCGATACGCCGACAATCCGCCGTCGCCGTCGCCTTTGGTGATCTTTTCGGTACGCAGCTTGCCATTGCTCTCCATCAGGTTGACGGTTTCCGGCAACAGCACGAAATCGGCGCCGGCCTTGGCGGCGGCACGGACCAGGGCGCCGGCGGCTTCGATGTTTTCCGCAATCTCGCGGCTTGAGGTCGTCTGCACGCAGGCGACGGTGAAAGGGCCGCTCATCGGGTTCTTGCCATCACAGGCCCAACCGGGAGTCGAGCTCGCCGTCGGAGTCCATTTCCATCATTTCCATGCAATCGCCCAGGTGTTCGCCATCAACGAAGATTTGCGGCACCGACGTGCGGCCGCCGGCGCGCGCGGACATTTCCCGGCGTTTACCGGAATCCATCATGACGTCGAACTCGGTATAAGCGACGCCTTTTTTTTCCAGCAGTTT
The DNA here is from genome assembly GCA_027624235.1 of Pseudomonadota bacterium. Classification (GTDB taxonomy): domain Bacteria; phylum Pseudomonadota; class Alphaproteobacteria; order Rhodospirillales; family Casp-alpha2; genus Casp-alpha2. Next base: position 21,512 of record JAQBYB010000033.1, read on the forward strand.
TTTGGCGGCATGGCAGTATCCGCAAAAAGGCGACGTATAGATTTCGACTTCGGCCACGGCGGGTTCCTCGGCAATTGCTGTTTCGCGGGACTTTATATAGCCAGTTTGTCCGCCGCATAAAAGTCCGGCGATCAAACGGCGGCCCGCACCACCCGCGCCAGGGTCAGCACATCGACCGCCGCCGCGCCGCCCCTGAGCAGCACCTTGGCGCAGCCCGCCACTGTCGCGCCGGTGGTCAACACATCGTCGATCAACAGTACGCGCTTGCCCAAAAGGGCGTCCCGCCGGGCCGGGTTGACCTTGAAGGCGCCCGCGACGTTGCGGCGGCGTTTTGCCCAGCCCATCCGCCCTTGCGGCGGCGTCCGCTTGCGCCGCACCAGCATATCCTGGACCACCGCCACCGCCGACACCTCGCCGACGACGCCGGCCAGCAAGGCGGCCTGGTTGTAGCGCCGCGCGAACAGCCGCGTCCAATGCAGCGGCACCGGGGCGATCACATCGGCGTCCTCGATCAGCGCCCGCCCGGCGCGGGCCAGCCAGCGGCCGAGGGCGGGCGCGGTGTCGGTGCGGTCGCCGTGCTTGAAGGCAAGGACCAACTTGCGGCTGACGTTGCCGTAGACCATGACGGCGCGGGCGCGGGTGAACGGCGGATGCTCGCGCACGCAGGCCCCGCACAGAACAGCCTCTGTTGGATCGATGTCGAATTCAAACGGCAGCCCACAGGCCGAACACCGCGGATCGCCTAAAAAATCAATCTGTTGCCAGCACCCCCCGCACAACACGCCATGGGCGTCGACAACGCCGTTGCACAACGGGCATTGCGGCGGCAACAGCACGTCCAGCGCGCGGTTGGCGATCCGCCGGAGATTCATAGTGTTTATGGCGCCGCCCCCCTGTGTCATACATGCACCATGACCGACTCAATAACGGTATTCAACCGCCACGCCGTCCGCCGCCACCGGGACCGGGCCGCAATAGGGGCCGCGGGGGCGGCGGATAACGACAGCGACTTCCTGTTCCGGGAATCCGCCGAGCGCCTGTTGGACCGGCTCGACGACGTCACCCGGTCTTTTCCGCGGGTGCTGGAATTCGGCTGCCGCACCGGCCACATGGGCCGGGCCTTGCGGGCGCGGCGCGGCATCGACACCCTGGTCCAATGCGATCTGTCCGAGGACATGGCCAAACACGCCTTGTCGGAAACCGGGGGCTTGGCGCTGGCTGCCGATGAGGAAGCCCTGCCGTTCGGTGGCGCGGTGTTCGATCTGATCATCGGCAATTTATCGCTGCACTGGGTCAACGACCTGCCCGGCGCGCTCATTCAAATCCGCCGGGCGCTGAAGCCGGACGGCCTGTTCCTGGCCGCCATGTTCGGCGGTGAAACCCTGATTGAACTCCGCCAGTCCCTGGCCGAGGCCGAAATCGCCGAGGAAGACGGCCTTTCGCCCCGGGTCTCACCGATGGCCGAGGTTCGTGATCTCGGCGGCTTGCTGCAACGCGCCGGGTTGGCGCTGCCGGTGGTCGATAGCGACACCCTGACCGTGATGTATCCGGACCCGATGGCGTTGATGGCTGATCTGCGCGCCATGGGCGAAACCAACGCGGCCGTTCAAAGCCGCAAGGGTTTTACCCGCCCCGCCACCCTGACGGCGGCGGCGGCGCGGTATGCGGCATTGTTTGCCGACGGCGACGGCAAAATCCCGGCGACCTTTCAGATCCTGACCCTGACCGGCTGGGCCCCGGACGCGTCGCAGCAACAGCCCTTGACGCCCGGTTCCGCCACGGCCCGCTTGGCCGACGCGCTGGACACCAAGGAACACCCCCTGCCCGACAAAGCCAGACTGGAGTAAGCCGCCATGTTGCAAGCATTGCTGTTCGACTGCGACGGCGTCCTCGCCGAAACTGAGTGCGACGGCCACCGGGTCGCCTTCAACCAGGCCTTCGCCAACACGGGGTTGGATTTGGAATGGACGGTGGAACGCTACGGCGAACTGCTTTCGACGGCCGGCGGCAAGGAGCGCCTGCGCCGCCATTTTGACGACACCACCTGGCCGGTAGAGGCATTGGACCACGACGCCTTCCTCCGCGATCTGCACGGGCTCAAGACTACGCTGTTCATGGACCTGATCGGCGCGACCGGGATGGCGCCGCGCCCCGGCTTGGTCACACTGATGGATGAGGCCATTGCCGCCGGAATCACCCTCGCCGTCTGTTCGACCGGCACGATAAGCGCGGTCCAGGCGGTGCTCGTGGGCGTCGCCGGACCGGTGCGCGCCGCGCATTTCACCCTCTTCGCCGGTGACATGGCGGCGGCCAAAAAACCCGACCCGGCGGTCTACCTGCTGGCCCTCGACAGCCTCGGCCTTGATCCCGCCCGTAGCGTGGCGATCGAGGACAGCGCCATCGGCCTCAACGCCGCCCGCGCCGCCGCCATCGCCTGCATCGTCACGCCGTCGTTCTACACCGCCCACGAAGACTTCACCGGGGCGGCCCGCGTCGTTGAGGATTTAGAGGCGATCCGCCTGGTCGATTGCGTCGCCGCTCTTGACGGAAGTTAAGTTGCGTTCGTAAATTTTCGTGCATAAATATGTAAGAAGAAAGGGATGCCCGTTTTTCCAAAGGAGGCCGCGATGTCCGACACCAAAAAGATCAGGAAACGGCTCGAAGCCCGGGTCGCCGAACTGATGCAAACGGCGCGGGAGATTGACGCCGAGCTGAAGGAAACCCCCAGCCCCGATTTCGAGGAACAAGCGACCGAGAAAGAGGGCGACGAGGTCCTCGAAGGCCTCGGCCTTGCGGCGCTGACGGAAGTGAACAAGATCAACGCCGCGCTGGAGCGCATCGACAACGGCAGCTATGGAACCTGCGCCACGTGCGGTGAGCTGATCGGCGCGGCGCGGCTCGACGCCGTCCCCCACGCCGCCCAGTGCATGGACTGCCTGGAAAAATAACCGGTCATTGATTGCCGCCCCGTCAATCCCTACATTCCGGCGATGAAGTTTCCCGACCCCCTGATCCGTGGCCGCCTGGTCAAGCGCTACAAGCGCTTCATGGCTGACGTTGAACTTGAAGGCGGCACCGTGGTGACGGCGCACTGCGCCAATTCCGGCTCGATGCTGTCGGTGAACGAGCCCGGCGCCGAAGTCTGGATTTCGCCGGCCCGCAACCCGGACCGCAAATTGAAATTCACCTGGGAGATGATCCGCATCGGCCGCACCCTGGTCGGCCTCAACACCAGCCTGCCCAACGCCATCGTCGCCGAGGCCATCAGCACCGGGCGCATCCCGGAGCTTGCCGGCTATGCGTCGCTCCGGCGCGAGGTCAAATACGGCGAGAATTCCCGCATCGACATTTTGCTGGAGTCTGACGGCCCGAATAACGGCGACAAATGTTACGTCGAGGTCAAGAGCGTCACCATGAAGCGTGATCTCGGCAAGGACGCGCCGGTCGAGTTCCCCGACGCGGTGACGACGCGCGGCGCCAAACATCTGGTCGAGCTTGCCAACATGGTCAAGGACGGGCACCGGGCGGTGATGCTGTATCTGGCGCAGCGCGCCGACAGCCCCGGCTTCGCCATCGCCGCCGATATCGACCCCGAATACGGCATTGGCCTGATCGCGGCGCGCGCCGCCGGGGTCGAGGTGCTGTGTTACGGCTGTACGCTGACAAAACGGAATATTACGGTCACCGGCCGCATCCCATTTCTCGGCCCATTGGCTTTTTAGAAAAAACTGGCATAATTCAATGATGCAGGAAATGACCGCCAATTTTGTGGCTTCCGACGGTCGCCACATCAAGATTCATCCGCCCGCGGATTTCGACGGCATGCGCCGTGCCGGGCGGCTTGCGGCGGAGTGCCTGGATTTCATCACGCCCTACGTGAAGCCCGACGCCACCACCGGAGAGCTGGACACGCTGTGCCATGATTTCATCGTCGATCACGGCGCCATTCCGTCGCCGCTGAATTACCGGGGTTTCCCGAAATCCATCTGCACCTCGATCAACCATGTCGTCTGCCACGGCATTCCCGGCGACAAGAGGCTGATGGAAGGCGACATCCTGAACATCGACGTCACCGTGACCCTGGACGGATGGTTCGGTGATTCCAGCCGCATGTACCCTGTCGGCCAGATCGGCATCAAAGCGCGAAACCTGATCAGCACGACCTTCGAGGCGATGTGGAAAGGCATCGAGGTGGTTCGCCCCGGCGCCACCCTCGGCGACATCGGCCACGCCATCCAAAGCTTTGCTGAAGCAAAGCGCTATGCCGTGGTCCGCGATTTCTGCGGCCACGGTCTCGGCCGGGTTTTCCACGACGCCCCCAACGTCATGCATTACGGCACCCCCGGCCAGGGCGATGTGCTCCGGGAAGGCATGTTCTTCACCATTGAGCCGATGATCAACACCGGCGCCTATGACGTGAAAATCCTCGATGACGGCTGGACGGCGGTGACCAAGGACCGCTCGCTGTCGGCCCAGTTTGAGCATTCCCTGGCCGTCACCGCCGACGGCAATGAAGTCTTCACCCGGTCGCCGATGGGGCTGGACCAGCCGCCCTATGCCGTCTAAGGCCCCCTAACACCGTGGCGAAAGAAATCGTCAAGTCCGACCCGGGCACCGCCGGCCACCGGGGGCGGCTCAGGGCGCGGTTCCTGAAAAGCGGCGCCGACGCCCTTGCTGATTACGAAATGCTGGAATTGCTGCTGTTCCAGGCGTTGCCCCGCCGCGACACCAAACCCATCGCCAAACGGCTACTCAAGCATTTCGGCAGCTTTTCCGAAGTCATCAGCGCCGAAGCCACGGCCCTCCAAAAAATCGATGGCGTCGGCGAGGCCGTGGTGGTGGCGCTCAAGACCGTACAGGCGGCGGCGTTACGGCTGTCGCGCGAGGAAATCCTGAACCAACCGGTGTTATCCAACTGGAACAAGCTGGTCGCCTATTGCCGGGCATCCATGGGGTTTGAGAAAAATGAACACTTTCGCATCCTGTTCCTCAACCGCCAGAACGTGCTGATCGCCGATGAGGTCCAACAGACCGGCACCGTCGACCACACGCCGGTGTATCCCCGCGAAGTGGTTAAACGCGCGCTGGAACTGGGCGCGACGGCGGTAATCATGGTCCACAACCACCCGTCGGGCGACCCGACGCCATCAAAGGCCGACATCGATATGACCAAGGAAGTCCAGGACGCCGGCGCCAAGCTCGGCATTACCCTGCACGATCATCTGATCGTCACCAAGGCCGGCCATTCGTCGTTCAAGGACATGGGATTGTTGTGAGCATCTATCGCGTCTTCGTGCCCTTTGCCTTGGGTTATTTCCTGTCCTACCTGATGCGGGTGGTCAACGCCGTCATCGCGCCCGACCTGATCGCCGAGATGGGCCTGTCGGCGGCCGATTTGGGTCTGATGACCAGCGCCAATTTTCTCGCCTTTACCCTCGCCCAACTGCCGGTCGGCATCTTGTTGGACCGCTACGGCCCCAGGCGGACGGACGCCTTTTTGTTGTTGTTCGCGGCTATCGGCTGTTTCATTTTCGCCAACGCCGCCACCGCGCAAGGGTTGATTGCCGGGCGCGCCCTGATCGGGCTGGGCACGGCGGCGTGCCTGATGGGGGCGTTCAAGGCCTTCGTCCTGTGGCTTCCCGGCGGACGCCTGCCCTTTGTCAACGGCCTGATCATGGCGGCGGGCGGGCTGGGCGCGGTTACCGGCACGATACCGGTGGAGATGGCGCTGACGGTGACCGACTGGCGCGGCTTGTTCTACGTCTTCGGCAGCACCGCACTTGCCATTGCCGTGCTTGTTTATTTCGTCCTGCCCCGGCGCAAGGGCGCGGAGACCCAACCCGGCACCCTGAAAGAACAGCTTGCCGGGTTCGGTCAGGTCTTCACCAGCCCGGTGTTCTGGCGCATCGCGCCGATGACGGTGGCGTCGCAAGCCATGTTCCTGAGCACCCAGGGTCTGTGGTCCGGGCCTTGGCTTACCGATGTCGCCGGGCTCGGCCGCGACGCCGTCGCCAACCACCTGTTTTTGATCGCGGCGTCCATGGTCGCCGGGTTTCTGGGCATGGGCACCATTGCCGGGTTTCTCGGCAGGATTGGCGTCAAGACCATGTACGTCGCCTTCGCCGGCATGACCATCTTCGCCGCCTTGCAGACGGTGCTGATCATCCAATGGACCGGCGCCGTGCTGCCGACCTGGATGTTGTTCGGTTTTTTCGGGACCTGTGGAATCCTGTCGTACGCGGCGTTGGGACAGGGTTTCCCGCCGGAACTGACCGGCCGCGTGATTACCGGACTCAACGTGATGACCTTCGGCGGCGCCTTCCTCGCCCAATGGGGCATGGGGGAGATCATCAACCTTTGGCCGACCGCCGTCGGCGGTGGCTACGCGCCCGAGGGCTATCAGGCGGCGTTCGTGGTGATGGCGGTGCTGCAAGTGCTGACCCTGGTCTGGTTTTTGGTGTTCAGGAAGACCTAGGGCTAAGAATTTTCCAAATCCGCCAACAAAGAATAACACATGTTCCATTTTTGTTCTTGACTGTGGAAAAATTACAGTATATATTCCTTATATAAGCTCATGTACACCTATTTTTTCCCATAGAGGCCCCAATGCCACGTTCTCAAAGCCTGCTTTCCGTCGTCCGCAAAAACCTGTTGCTGCGCGATGACCCCTTCCAGCCACTGTCCGGCTTCCGGCGCGGACGCCCTCCCGTTCCCATACCCTTAACCGCACCTGTCGGGCCAGCCGCCATGCCGACAACCGCCAACCGCCCCGATGACCTGGCGCGGGTTTCGGCGGCGTTGGGCCAGACAGGATTTTCGGACTTGGCCCCGCGCGCCAACACGCCACGGATAAAGAGTTTCGATACCCGCCTCGATGGTGGCATCCGAGATTTTCAACGCCGCCACCGGCTCAAGGTCGACGGCCTGATGAATCCCGGCGGACCGACAGCACGCACCCTTTCGCGAGTTCTTGCCCACCCACCACTCAAAAACCTTTCCGCCGAAGCTGTCTCCGCCAATGGCCGCTTGGTCCGTCACCTGATGACGACGACGGAAGATGGCATCGTTCCCGACTTAATGACCAGCGACTTCCGCGCCAATAAGGCCAGCCGCGCCAAGACGGCTGACTTTCTCAGCCAGTTGTTTAACCGCGCCCCCGACCGGGCCCGGAACCTGCATGCCAAGGCCAACATTCAAATGTCGGCAAAGGAGAAGAGCCAGCTCGATAAACTCATCGTTCAGGCTAGGCTGGCCGACGAAGAAGCCTTGGTTAAACCCCTGGCGACGCCGCCCGGCGATGCTGATGATGATAAACCGGATGATCCCGATGTACCCGACGACCCCGGCCAGGACGATGACCCCGATGATGAGCCCGATGATGAGCCGGACGAGCCAGAACAACCGGAACCGGATAAGGAGAAGTGTAAAGAGTTAATAGAAGCCCTGAAGAAGGCAGAAGCGGACCTTCGCGGGGCGCAATCCTTTCACGACGGGGCGCAAATGGCCGTCAATGAAAAAACAAATGAGGTAAAACAAAAAAGAGCGGCTTATGAACAAGCGTTCAAGGCTTTCGCAGCCGAAACCGGCATTGCCCTATGGGATATTTACAAAGGCCGGATTCCCCGCGGTGTTCCGCTCCCCTCCAACGTTCAACGTGCGAAAGAAGCCTATGAAACCGCCAGTCGCGAGTTGAAAGTGTTGATCGACGAATTGCATCGCGCAGAAGACAAACTTAAGCAAGCGCAGGAGCGCGTTTCCGAACTTCAAAAGCAAATTGAGGCCGCCGGGTGCAGCAATTGAAACGGGCAATCGTCTCGACCGGATTCACGAATGATTGTATTCTGCCTCCAGGAGGAACGGACAATGTCGAAACTGATGCATAACGTCATTCTAATAATATTTCTTGGGGCTGTACCAGATAACTAGTTCAAATTACCTTTAACCCACTGTCTTAATTGCGTTAATTGAGCTG
>JAQBYB010000132.1 GCA_027624235.1 Pseudomonadota bacterium
ACATCGTCCCCCTCGGCGGCAGCCACGCGCAGCGGAATCTGTTCAATTTGGTGCTGGAAGCCGCCGAGGGCAGGGCCTAGCCGTGTCCGGTGGCGCAAGCGATCAAGCCATCGGGGGTGTTTTTGTCCGATTATACGTAACGGCTAATTATTTACTCCCGAAAGTGGGAGGTCCGCCAATAGCGGGCATCACCGGAATCTTGGCCCTGCCTTCGGTCGGGTTTTTCTTATACCATCTCGTTGTTGAGGGCGCCCCTATGCTATGAATACCGATCACGTATGCCTGCCCTTGGGCTGCGAATAGGAGACTGGAATGTCGGACCGGACCATGATGATCGACGGGGTTCGGGTTTCCCGATTTTTCTATGGCACCGCCTGGAAAGAGGACGAGACGACTCGTTTGGTCGGGCTCGCCCTTGAACAGGGATTTCGCGGCATCGATACCGCGAATCAGCGCAAACATTATCACGAAGCTGGGGTCGGGCGCGCCATCGGGGAGGCGGTAAAAAACGGTCTGGTGACGCGGGACGATTTGTTCCTGCAAACCAAGTTCACCTTCCGCCGTGGGCAGGATCATCGCCTGCCCTATGACCCCGAGGCGCCCATACCAGACCAGGTTGCGCAGTCGTTCGCGCGCTCGCTCGAGCATCTAGGAACCGACGTCATCGACTCCTATGTGCTTCACGGCCCTGTGAGCCGGGCGGGTCTGGGTCCTGACGACTGGGCGGCCTGGGGTGCCATGGAAGAGATTCACGCGAGCGGCCGGGCGCGCCTACTCGGCATCAGCAATGTAACCCTCGAACAGATCCAGAGCCTTTGCAAGGAGGCGCGGGTTCGGCCCCGCTTCGTTCAGAACCGATGTTACGCTGCCCAGGGTTGGGACCACCGGATACGACATTTCTGCGCCGCTAACGGGGTGGTCTATCAGGGGTTCTCGCTGCTTACGGCTAATCGAAAGGTGTCAGCTCACAGCGAATTGATTCGAATAGCCAAACGCCACGGTCGAACCGTCAGCCAGATCGTTTTCCGGTTCGCCATCGATGTCGGCATGGTGCCCCTTACCGGGACCACCGACGCCGAACACATGCGCGAAGATCTCGATGTCTTCGATTTCCGTCTGGAAGCAAAGGAAGTGGCGATCATCGAGACGCTTGCCCGGGCGCCAAGCGTTAGCGTTCGGGTGACAAAGAGGGGCCCCCACGGTGAAGCCGAAGGATAATCCCGACAAGCCGTCGCAAGCGCTCGATAAAGCACAATTGCGGCGCATTTCGGAAACAACCATCGGGCATTATGACCGGGCGGCCGAAGGTTTCCGCGACGGCACTCACGATCACGACGTCAGCCAGAACCATGAGGCGCTCTTGGAAGCGATTGAGGGCAAGCCCCCTTATTCCATCCTCGACTTGGGTTGTGGGCCCGGTCGCGATCTCCGGCATTTCCGGTCATTGGGCCATGACGCCACGGGTCTGGACGGATCGAAGGAATTCGTCGTTATGGCACGCGCCTATTCAGGGTGCGCGGTTCTGCACCAGGATTTTCTGGCGATGGTATTGCCGGAGAACCACTTTGACGGCGTGTTCGCGAATGCGTCGCTATTCCACGTACCGAGCCAGGAATTGCCGAGGGTTTTACTCGAACTCTCCACAACCTTGAAGTCCCGGGGCGTCCTGTTCTGCTCCAACCCGCGAGGAAACAACGATGAAGGTTTTAGCGATGACCGCTATAGCTGCTTCTTCGATCTCGACACCTGGCGCGATTATGTCACCGCTGCCGGGTTCATTGAGGTGCAGTGTTACTTCCGCCCCTCGGGGCTCCCGTGTCACCAGCAGCCGTGGCTGGCGACCGTTTGGCGCAAAGGCTAGGGCCGTGGCTGGCCGGTTTCGTCGGAATGGCGTAGTTTAAACAAATAGCCCACCTGATGGACTGTACCGGAACTCTTATGACGACAGCCGATAACCCTGCCGAAACGGTCTCTTCGGATGACGAGTGGGGGCTTGTCTATGATTGGCAATGCCCGGCCTGCAACCTGTACTGCCACCAGTTGTGCGCCAGGGAAACCGGTGGCCGGTTTCGCCTGATCAACGCCCGCGATAACCCTGAGGTCATGAAAGAAATCACGGCTCGGGGCTTCGATATTGATCAGGGCATGATTCTGAAAATCAACAACCAGTTCTATTATGGCGCCGAGGCGATCCACACGCTGGCCCTTATTAGCAGCCCATCGACGGTGTTCAATCGGTTGAATATTTGGATATTTCGCTCTCGGCGGCGCTCGGAACTGCTCTATCCGGTTCTGCGTGCATGCCGTAATTTCCTGCTGAAGCTCTTGAGGCGGACCAAGATCAACAATCTCGGACTACCGGACAACGAGAGGTTCTAACACTTTTGTCCAACGAACGTCCGCTTTCAGTGCTAAAGCGGCGATAATTCTATAGTCGCTCCCATCCGACGCCTTCGTGGCCGAAATCAAACAATTCTGGATGCAACAGTTCAGCCAGAATTTCCAATGATTCGGCGAGACGCGGACCCGGCCGGTTGAAATACTGATTGCCGTCGGCAATGTATACCCGGCCCGCCGTCACGGCCTTGAGGTCCGACCATTCTGGGCGACGGATCAGTACCGCCATATTGCGCCGTGATTCCTTAATGTTATAGCCGCAAGGCAGGATTATAATGACCTCTGGATCGGTCTCGCAAAGTGCTTCCCAGGTCATCCAAGGCGAGTGCCGGCCAGCCTCTCCGAAGACATTCTCGCCCCCCGCCATCGCCACCAACTCCGGCATCCAGTTGCCCGCCGCCATCAGCGGATTGATCCATTCAATGCAGGCAACACTTGGGCGATGATCGGTTTGGCCTGTCTGCGCTTCGATGGCTCCCATCCGTGCCTGTAGCTCGGCGACCAGCCGTTCGCCGCGGTCCGGCGTACCGAGCGCTTCGGCAACGTTTTGAATGTCCGTCCAGACGTCAGCCAATCCATTAGGCTCAAGCGAAACAATGCGCGGCTCGGCGCCCATCCAATCGCGCACGGCATGTTCAAGATCTTTGGGGCTTACGGCGCAGACCTCGCATTGGGTTTGGGTGATGATGATGTCCGGTTGAAGCTGCTGGAGAAGGTCTCCGTTCACCCGATAGACGGAAAGTCCCTGCTCAACAATCGATTTCACTTGATTGTCGATGTCCCCGCTGTCTTTTCGAGTGTCGATTTTCGATTCCGTGCACGCCGGCAGCTTCGCGACTGAGACAGGGTAGTCGCACTCATGAGACCTGGCAACGAGGGAATTCTCAAAGCCGAGCGCACAGACAATCTCTGTTGCGCTTGCAAGAAGGGTCACAATATTAGGCTCGGTCATGGGACGTGTCGCACTCCGTTCAACGCGTTGGCCGGTAATATGACATAAGCCGCTTATCGGGTCATTGTCCTTTTGAAGCTGCCGCCTCAACCGGTCGATGCAACAAATGCGTTAAATCCTAAAAGACATTTAGCTGGTCTGCGGCATCCTATCCGCATTGCGCCTTATGACGCAGCAGGTGGTCGGCGACACGGGCCTGAGGATTGGCCTTCGACTTGAGAATGTCCTCAAGCGCCTTTAGGGCTTTCGTGCTGAGTTCCCGGCAAGCATCGCGGAAGCCGGGTTCCGACTTGGGCCGTCCACCTGGGTTTCCAGATTGTCCGGGTTTAAAACGTCCGTCGTTAGTCATGTTCTTAATCTCCAAGTGCCTGTTTAAGCCCTGCTGTCAGGGTTGTTGTTTTTGGTTTTTCCGCCATTTTTATTGTCGCGGGGTGGATATTTTGTTCCTTTACGGCACCTAATTTCGGGGGTTTCCATTTAAGCCCCAACCTTTCCGCCTCACGGCGGCAAGTCTCAACCGCCTTCAAGAAATCGACAAGTGGATGACACAGGAGCAAATTGCCTTAACAGCTTTTATTGCGGGCACGAGTAGAAGCCTCTTTGCCCAGCGTGCAACCGCAGTACTCAGCGATGACATAATGTCGTTGCCTTATCCGGTTGAAGATGGCCTCAATCTAAGTGCAAACGAACGAGTCCTTACTGAGGATATTGTTAATTTTCAACGCGACTACATTCGCCGGGGCAGCGATGCAGGTATTATAAAATTGTCGGCGCATCATAAGTTGCCGAAGTTTACGGAGCAGTTCGTTGAGCAAATTAACACCGTATATTCTGAAAAGGCACTTTGTCCGGTTACGGCGTTCTCGTGGCCGGGCATTATTTGTCAGCCCTTTGTATTCGGAAAAGGGAAAGTCGATTGGGCCAACGCGGACACACTACGGGGCAAATTAGATAGTCTGCTCACGGAGCAAAGAGGGGTACGTCTTACGGTAACGCGAATTGCGCGCATCTATGATGGTGATTTCTTGTTCTTGCTTAAACCCGATAGGCTCCGCTTTTGGACTCGCTCGATTGCACTTAGGGATGCCGACGATGTTTTGGCAGACCTTCGTGGGCAGGGCTTTTAACGTATGCTTGCCGATCAAGGAGAGTTCGTTGTTCCAATAGGCGGTTTAAGAAAGGACATTCAACTTCCAGCTACTTGGCGATCATCTTTTCTAGCATTTCTGACAAATGAACTTCCAAAATGGCGGGATAGCTCGCAACGACCGATAGTTGAAGCTGAAAACAAACTGACATCCCAACTGTGTGCGCAGTAAGCGATACAGCAATCACACGTAACTGATTTGAGCCTCGAAGTTCCATGGCAAGAGCTGTTCGATCTGG
>JAQBYB010000034.1 GCA_027624235.1 Pseudomonadota bacterium
CGCCCCAACAAACACCAAAATCGGCGTTCACGTCGCCACCCCCGTCACAGGGAATTCCCTCCGGAACGGCGACCTTCACCCCGGACCCGCCCGCCGAGAAGCCGAAGCCTATACCCGCGCCGGAACCGGCCCTTCCGCCCAGTCCGATCGTCAAGGCCGAGCCGGCCACCGGCGCCTGCGATTACCGGCTGCAGGAAGTGTGGGAAAGGCAGATCATCAAAATCGAAGGCATCGACCATTATTTGGCGCGGGCCTTTACCCTGGACCTGGACAATAACGGCAGGGTGGATAACGTCAGTTTCACCTTCTTCGACAAGGACGGAAAAAAAACAGTCCTTCATTATTTTGGCTTTTCCGGAGAACGGTCGGGCCGTGACTACCCGGCCCTGGCCCTGCCAAACGATTCCCTGATCGGGCGGCTCTGTTTCGGCGAGAGTCGATACGAGAAGCCACAATTTTTCTCGAACGAACCCGTGAAGCGCGCCTTGATCGAGATCGAAGGGCCCGACCTGGCGGGGCAAAAGGCCGCCAAGGACAGAGGCATCGAATATGTGCCGAGGACGAAGAAGAAAGATATTGAGAAAAAGGAAGAGCCGATTTCATGGTTGCTGTGGGGGTCTATCGGCGGCTTGGCCCTGATCGCGGCGGGCGGGGGTGTTTTCTTGCTCCGTCGTAAAAAAGCCGCTGCCGCTGCCGCGGCAAAAACAAAGGCGGAAGCGGAAGAAGAGGACGAGGAGGGCGGCAAAAAACGTCCGAAAGATAGGGGCGACGACGACGAAAAAGAAGACGGAGACAAGAAACCGACAAAAACAAAATTCAACCTTGGCGGCCTGTTCTCACGCGGCAAGAAGAAGAAAGCCGCTGACGGCAAGGACGACGACGCAGACGATGGCGCTGATCGCGAAGACGATAAAGACGGGCCGAAGAAGAAAGGATCGAAATTCAGCCTCGGCGGCCTGTTCAAGCGCAAAAAGAAAAAAGCCTCTGACGATGATAGCGCCGACAAAGACGACGCCAATCGTGGGGAGGACAAAAACGGGGACGATAAAGACGGGCCGAAGAAGAAAAAGTCTAAATTCAGCCTCGGCGGACTGTTCAAGCGCGCCAAGAAGAAAAAGAAGAAGAAAGGCAAGGGCGCCGATGACGGGGACGACACCGGCGAATAAAGCCGGTGTAAGTCCTGTGCCTCCTTTACCATGGTCACTTCCACGGTGCGGGCATCGAAGCCCGAGTCAACCTTGCGGGTGATTGCGCGGCTCAAGCTGGCAAAGTAATTTTCCTGATTGCCACGAATGAGGAAAAGTGGGTTAAATCTCGCTATGACTTCTGATGTAAAACAAGACCGCTTCGGCAACATCCACGCGCCCGGCCTGCCCTATGCGCACGGCGGCATCATCCGCGACAGCCGCGATGACCATGCCAAGTTGCGCAACGCCTGGCGGATCATTGAGGAAAAGGGGCTGACCGAAATCTATAACCTGTCGGGGCTGGAACGCGGCTATCAGGCCCTCCCTGCGTCCTCGCCGGATGGCCTCATCCCGATGGATGACGAACTGGCGCCGGCGTTACTGTCGGGGCGGCTGAACGAACTGGCGCTGGATCATCTCGGCGGCAATGCCGGCGACCACGCCATCATGCCCTTCAACCGCCAGACCGCCGCGGTGATGACAGCGACGCGGGTGCTGGCCGAGGCGGGCAGCACGGTGATCGGGGTGTCGATGACCGGCAGCCATCCCTGCGTTGTGCGCGGCGCCAAATACGCCGGCACCGGCTTCATCGACACCTTGGGGGTGGCGGCCTTTGAAGACGCCTTGGCGAAAACCGAAAACGTGCAGTTGGTGTCGATGACCCGGTTGGCGGTCAGTTATGAAATTCTCAGCGTTAAGGATATTGAGCGCATCGTCCGCCTTGCCCACGACCGAGGCGCCAAGGTGTTGGTCGACGATGCCGGTGGCGCGCGCGTCGGCCCGGCCATCTTCGGTCAGCCGAAAATGCTGGAGCTCGGCGTCGATGTCGGCTCTACCGGGCTGGATAAATACGGCACCGTCGGCCCCCGCATTGGGTTGCTCGGCGGGACCAAGTCCTTGGTTGAGAAAATGCGGGCGCTGGCGTTTGAGTTGGGGGTCGAGGCGCGGCCGATGGTCTATCCGGGCATCGTTCAGTCGTTGGAACAATACGATCCGGCCCGGGTTGTCGAACTGGTCGACACCACCAAAACCGTGATCGCGGCGATCAAGAAACGGCTCGGCAACCGGGTCACCGAAACGCCGGTGATCGCCCGCCTGGATGGCGAAGATATCCTGGAAATCGCCATGGAAAGGGCAGGCATTAAAGACCGTCCGGTAATGCCGATCGAGGCGTCGGCCGGTCTGGCGATGCTGATGTTACGCGATTTCGGCGTCTTGACCGTGCATTTCGCCGGGCTGCCGCCGGGAACCTCGGCGATGCTGATTAAATTCATGCCGCCGGAAACCCTGGAGCGCTTCGGCGGCGCCGAAAAATTCGCCGATGCGGTGGACAAGTCGCTCGATCAATTGGCCGGAATCATCGGTGATGAAGCGGCGTTGCGGGAATTGCTGTTCGGCGCGGAAGCGGACGTGGGCGGCCTAATTTGTTAGGGATAATTTAAGGGGTAGCATTGATATTGTTACTTGAAAAATAATAACAGAACATATATGTTCCTGTTATGTTCTTGGGATATGCCATGCCAGGTAAGACAGCCATCGAGTGGACGGACGCCACATGGAATCCAGTTACGGGCTGCACTAAAATCAGCGCCGGTTGTGACAATTGTTACGCCGAGAGGTTTGCTGAGAGGTTCAGAGGCGTTCCGGGCCATCCCTTTGAATCTGGCTTTGACCTGACCCTTCGTCCGGCCCGTCTTGAGCAACCGTTGTCATGGAAATCATCGAAGATGATTTTTGTGAATTCCATGAGCGACCTTTTCCACAAAGGCATCTCATACGACTACGTCGACAAAGTGTTCGACACAATGGAACGCGCAGACCATCACACCTTCCAAGTGCTGACGAAGCGAAGCTCCCGTATGCGCAAATATGTGAACCAGCGGTACCAAGACGCTCCTGTTCCGCCTCATATTTGGCTGGGTGTTTCAGTTGAGGGTGGCACGAAAAAATCACGGATTGAACATCTGCAACAAACAAACGCGGCCACCCGGTTTTTATCACTAGAGCCACTGATTGGGTCGATGGGAGAGATTAACCTGACTGGAATCGCTTGGGTAATTGTTGGCGGCGAAAGCGGCCCGGGCCACCGCCCCATCAAGCAGGAATGGGTGCGCCAAATTCGCGACCAATGCCTTGCCGCTGATGTTCCATTCTTCTTTAAGCAGTGGGGCGGGTTCAGACCAAAATCCGGCGGTCGTGCTCTGGATGGGGATGAGTGGAGCGAGTATCCACAAGAGTTGAGGGGCGGACAGGCTGTCGCTGTGGCGGCTGAGTAGATTGTCTCCACACAAACGCCTTTCAGAATTCAATGGCCTTACCTAAAAATACCCTTTGGAAATTTGATCCCCATACTTTGGGGAAACACCTTGTGCTTCGTTCATATCTGAATGCGTGGTTTCCTATACTTGGTTCATGGAAGAATCGAATTCTTTTCATAGATGGCTTTGCCGGCCCAGGTGAATATGAAGACGGAGAAGAAGGTTCACCTCAGATCGCAATGAGGGCGCTTGTAGATCATTCAGCAAAAATCGGCGCAGACGTTGGATTTCTCTTTATCGAAAAGGACGAGGAAAGAGCCAAACATCTTTCGGAAGTCGTTGAACGTTGGAAGGCCAAGCTGCCGGGGAAAAGCCAAGCAGCAGTCATTACAGGGCAATTTGACGATACAATGGAGGAGGTCTTTGAAGATCTTGACGAGAAGAATAAGAGACTAGCTTCTGCGTTCGTAATGATTGACCCCTTCGGCGTATCTGGCACTCCAATGTCGGTTGTTGAGCGGGTATTGAAAAACCGACAATGCGAGGTTTTTGTCTCGCTGATGTACGAAGCTATTAATCGCTTTAAAAATTCGAAGGAGTTTCCTGACCATTTGGATGAACTGTTCGGATGCGGTGATTGGCGCGAGTGTGTCGATATTGAAGACTCGGAAAAGCGACGCAAATGTTTTTATAATCTTTATGAGCGCCAGCTTCGGGCTGCCGGTGCTAAGTATGTCGTTCACTTTGATCTCTACGAAGGCCGCCGTCTGATCTACAGTATTTTCTTTGCCACGGGACACGAACTTGGCTGTGATCGGATGAAGCAGGCGATTTGGAAAATCACACCAGAAGGCGGTTGCGAGTTTAGAGGCACCCATACGGGTCAATTGACTTTGGGATTAGAACCGGACTTCGACCCGCTAAAGCGACAACTACACGAGAGATTTGGCAACGGCGAATGGTATCAAGTGGAGCAGTTTGAAACTTTTATGAAATCAGACGCTACCGATTATCATAGCGGACAGCTTAGAAAAGGGGCTTTAGTTCCTTTGGAGGTCGGAGGGTTTATCGAGGTTGATCCGACGACAAGAAAGCGAAAGAACACATATCCCAAGGGATGCAAGCTACGCTTTAAAAAAAATTAAACATTTTTCGAATCAGCCCTTCATCTGCTCCTTGGCCCAGCTATCACGCAGGCCGACGGTGCGGTTGAAGACCGGCGCGTCGGGGGTCGAGTCAGCATCCAGGCAGAAATAGCCCTGGCGTTCGAACTGTACCGTTTCGCCCAACGCCAAATCAGCCAGGCCCGGTTCCAGTTTGCAGCCGGTCAGCACCGTCAGCGACTCCGGGTTGAGGTCGTCGAGAAAATCACCGCTGATCGACCCCGGCTCGGTCGCCGTGAACAGGGGCTCGTACAGCCGCACCTCCGCCGTCAGGGCATGGGCGGCGGACACCCAATGGATGGTGCCCTTGACCTTGCGGCCGTCCGGCGCGTTGCCGCCACGGGTTTCGGGGTCATAGGTACAGCGCAGCTCGGTGATATTGCCGTCGGCGTCCTTGATGGCGTCGGTGCAGGTGATGAAATAGGCAAACCGCAGGCGGACCTCGCGGCCGGGGCCGAGGCGGAAGAACTTCTTCGGCGGCTCTTCCATGAAGTCTGAGCGTTCAATATAGATTTCGCGGGAAAACGGCACCGTGCGGGTGCCCTGGGCCTCATCGTTGGGGTTGTTGATCGCCGTCAGCTGTTCGCCGTCGCCATCCGGGTAATTTTCGATGACCACCTTCAACGGGTCCAGCACGCCCAGGCGCCGCTCCGCCGAGGTGTTCAAAAGCTCGCGCGTGCAAGAATCCAGGAACGCCGCCTCGACCGTGCTGGCGGCTTTGGTGACGCCGATGCGGTTGCAGAAATCGCGGATCGCGGCGGCGGGGATGCCGCGCCGCCGGAACCCTGAAATCGTCGCCATGCGCGGATCGTTCCAGCCCGACACGTGGCCGCCGTCGACCAATTGGGTCAGGCGGCGTTTCGAGAGCACGGTGTTGGTCAGGTTGAGGCGCGCGAATTCATACTGATGCGGCGTCGCCGGCACCGGCAGGTTGTCGATAAACCAGTCATAGAGCGGGCGATGATCCTCGAACTCCAGCGTACAAATCGAATGGCTGATGCCTTCGATGGCGTCCGACTGGCCGTGGGCGAAATCGTAGGTCGGGTAAATGCACCAGGCGTTGCCGGTGCGCGGATGCTCGGCCCGCAAAATACGGTACAGCACCGGGTCGCGCATGTTGATGTTGCCCGACGCCATATCGATCTTGGCGCGCAAGACCTTGGCGCCGTCATCAAATTCGCCCGTCCGCATCCGCCGGAACAGGGCGAGGTTTTCTTGCGGGTCCCGGTCCCGGTGCGGGCTCGGCTTGCCCGGCTCGGTCAGGGTGCCCCGGTATTCGCGGATTTCGTCGGCGCTCAGGTCGTCGACATAGGCGGTACCGTTTTCAATTAGGTGTTCGGCCCAGTCGTAAAGCTGCTGGAAATTATCCGAGGCGAAATACAGGTGGTCGCCCCAATCGAAGCCGAGCCAACGGACGTCTTCCTGGATGGCGTCAACGAATTCCATTTCTTCCTTCGCCGGGTTGGTGTCGTCGAAGCGCAGGTGACAACGCCCGGAGAAATCAGCGGCCAATCCGAAATTCAAACAGATCGATTTGGCGTGGCCGAGATGCAGATAGCCGTTGGGTTCCGGCGGAAAGCGGGTGACGACTTCTACTGCGCGGCCCTCATCACGGGCGCGGGCGACGTCGTCGGCGATAATGTCGCGGATGAAGTTGCCGGCGGCCTCAATTTCGGTGTCGGTTTCGGGGGTGCCCATGCTCTATCCGTTTATTTAACTTTACAGGCCTTGCCGATGGCCTTGTAAGCGGCGGAGAAGCCTTTCAGGGAATAGGTGTCGGTGGTCTTGGTGCCGCGCGACGACGTTCCCTTGACCTCCAACCGGGCGCCCCGGATCATGGCGCTGACGATGGCTTTGTCGGTTTTCTGGTCATAGGCGAAGGCATGGCCGTCGTCGGTGAACAGCTTGAACGTCGCCTCGCCAATGATAATGTCCGCCTCCGAGGCCTTCTGAAACGTATAGCCGGCCTTGAGGCTGACCACGCCGAGGCTTTTTTCCGCCGGGCGGTGGGTGATCAGGATATAGGTCTCGCCGCGTGTTTTGTATTTGCCCTTGGCCGTTGTCGGCTGCGAGCCGACGTAGCAAACCGGCTGGCCGCCGTCGGTTTCCTGGTAGGCTTCCCAAGCGTCGAAACTGCCCAGCGCCTTGGCGGCCTGGGCCAAAACCGGGGCGGAAACGGCGACCGCGACGACCATGACAAAGGCTGCGGCGAAACAGAATTTGCAAAGACTGAATTTCATGACGACATACATAATCCGGGACGTCCGACTTGCCAACCACCGGGGCCAATGGCACTGATACCTCATGGCCACTAATAATGGGTTAATCGTTGAGGTCACGCGTGGCGACATGGTCGAAAGCCGCCATGTCGGCGCCTGCGTGGTCGTCGATGCCGATGGCGGCGTCGTCCATGCCTGGGGGGACACGGACCGCGTCATCTACCCGCGCTCGGCGATCAAGCCGTTGCAGGCGCTTGCTCTTATAGAGACCGGCGCGGCCGACGCCTATTCGCTCAGCGACGCCGAACTGGCGCTGGCGGCGGCATCGCACGGCGGCACGGCGGAACACATCGACGGCATCGGCGCCTGGCTCAAAAAAATCGGCCTCGGCCCCGATGATCTGGAATGCGGCAGCCAGGACCCCTCGGACAAGGACGCGGCCAGGGCGTTGATTAAGTCCGGCGCGCCTTGCGGCCGCATTCACAATAACTGTTCGGGCAAACACACGGGCTTTCTGACCGCGGCCCTGCACAAGGGGGAACCGACCAGGGGCTACCTTAAACCGGACCATCCGGTGCAGCGGCGGCTGTTGGCAATCCTGACGGAAATGGGCGGCGCCGACTTGTCCCGCGCCCCTAGGGGCACCGACGGCTGCGGTATTCCCGTCATCGGCATGCCGCTCAAGGCGATGGCGTTGGGGCTGGCCCGCATGGCCGACCCGAAAGACCTTTCCCCCAGCCGCGCCGAGGCGGCAAACAGAATCTTTCAGGCGATGACGACGCACCCGCGTCTGGTCGACGGGCCGGGGTGTTTTGATACCCTGGCGATGCAGGCGGCCAAGGGGGCGGCTGTCATCAAAAAGGGGGCGGAGGGTATGTTCGGAGCGATTGTGCCGGGCTTGGGGCTAGGCATCGCGCTCAAAATCGACGACGGCGCCAAACGCGCCTCGGAAACGGCGATGGCGGCGGTGCTGACATTGCTGGGTGTCTTGGACCTGAAAACGGAAACCCCGGTGTTGAATGCCACCGGTGAGCCCGTCGGCGTGGTCCGCATGAGCGGGGACTGGCCGGGCAGGTGATTTCAATCAATTAATTGACTGAAATGGAAATTTGGGATATTATAATTTCGATCAAGTAATTGATTGAAATTATAATTATGCTCCAAGTCACTGAAAAAGAAATAAAAAAGCGCCTCACGTTTGATAATCCGTGGTGGGAAGACGGGGTGATTGACCCACGCTTTGGCGGCATGAAACGCCGTGCCTACTTCGACGGTTTCCAAAAACTGGTCATGGAAACCGAGGTCAAACGCGCCGTTGTACTGATGGGGCCTAGGCGTGTCGGCAAAACCGTGATGATCCATCAGGCGGTCCAGGCCCTGATGGACAAGGGCGTGCCGGAAAACAGCATTCTCTACGTTTCCGTCGACACCCCGGTCTACACCGGCATGGCGTTGGAAAAGCTTCTCGAATTATTCATGGAACTGCACGGGCATTCGCCCAAGGATGCCCTCTACGTTTTTTTTGACGAGATTCAATACCACCTGGATTGGGAACGGCATCTGAAATCGCTGGTCGATTCCTATCCCGATATCCGGCTGGTGGTGTCCGGCTCGTCCGCCGCCGCCTTAAAATTGAAAAGTTTGGAATCGGGAGCGGGGCGGTTTTCCGACTTTATTCTCCCTCCATTGACCTTTGCCGAGTTTTTGGATTTTAAGGAGCTTACTGAAAAATTATTTTATCCAGAGGTGCATGAAACGAGGATACCTAATGATATTGAAGGCCTGAACGAAGCTTTTATCGATTACCTGAATTACGGAGGCTTCCCGGAAGCGGTTTACGAGAATCGAGTCCGCGACGAGATGAGCCGCTATGTCGCCAACGACATTATCGATAAGGTTTTATTACGTGACCTTCCCAGCCTTTATGGCATTTCCGATCCGCAGGAACTGAATAGGCTGTTTACAGTCATTGCCTACAACACCGGCCTTGAGGTGAATATTGACGAACTGTCCAAGCGGTCACAGGTGGCGAAGAACACGATCAAGAAATACCTGGAATACCTTGAGGCCGCGTTCCTGATCCGCCGAATTTACCGGGTTGACCAGAACGCTAGGCGGTTCAAGAAACAAACCCATTTCAAAATTTATTTGGCCAACCCCAGTCTGCGTTCAGCTTTGTTCGGCGCGGTTGATGCCGACGATCCCGCCATGGGGCGATTGGCGGAAACAGCATTGGTGAGCCAATTTTCGCACAGCGCGAGGTTCGGTTTACTGCACTATGCTCGCTGGAAGTCGGGGAAAACCATAATGGAGGTCGACCTAGTAGTACTTGATCGACATTCGCAGCGTGTAATAGACGCTATCGAAGTGAAGTGGAGCGACCGGGCCGCAAGAAATCCAGGAAAGGAGCTTGCTAGCTTTTTGGCATTTTGCCGCAAAAATAAATTAAAAGATGGGGGTGTGTCGACGTTTTCGTTATTTGGAACGGAAGACACAGACGATCTGATAATTGATTTCAATCCTATCGCGTATCATTGCTGGTGGATTGGCCGTATTTTAGTGCATGAGGAACTGGAAAAAGGTACCCATCCTTTAACCGGGGTACTTCTAAAAAAGTCCTAACCCTCTTCCTCCAGCGGCGGGGTATCTCGGAACTTTTCCATTTTACGTCTGATCTTGGGATCACCGAAGACGTGTTCGGGCATTGGCTCCGTCGGGCCGCCGGGGCTTATCGGGCGGCGCGGGAATTGGCCCAGTGACGTAATCCGGTCGTACATGACGATGGCGCCGGCGACGCCGACGTTGACGCAAAATTGGGTCGGGATTTTGACCGCGAATTCGCATTTTGCCGTCATCTCGGGGCTGAGTTCGCCGCGTTCCGGTCCCATCACGTACGCCGCCTGCGGCGGGTGGCGAAAGCTGGGGAGTTCAATGGACTGGTCGGTCAGCTCGACGCCGACCAGGGAGCAGTCATGGGGCAGCACCATCGAGGCGATATCGGGGAAGCTGTAGAACGGGATATGGCCGGGCGCGTCCGAGGTATCGGACTTGCCGCCATCTGTGCGCTCGTAGTTGGCGTTGACGGTAAACACGAAACTTGCATTAAAAGCATGCGCGGTGCGGAACAGGCTGCCGACGTTCATGGCCTTGGAAATGCCTTCGACACCGATGCCGAAATAACCGCGCATCAGGCGGCTTCGGTAACCGACCGGACGGGCTTTTCGATGATCGGCAGGTGCAGGAAGCCGGCCATGACGCCGAGCACGATGGAGGCGATCCAGACCTGATTGTAAGACCCGGTGGTATCGAAGACGTAGCCGCCCCACCAGACGCCGAGGAAGCTGCCGATCTGATGGCTGAAGAAGACGACGCCGAACAGCGTCGACATATAACGGACGCCGAAAATCTGCGCAACAAGGCCGCTGGTCAACGGCACCGTGCCCAGCCACAACACGCCCATGGCCGAGGCGAAGACCAGGATTGAAGCCTCGCTCGTCGGCGTCATCAGGAACACGGCAACCACGGCGGCGCGCACGAAATAAAGGCCGGACAGCAGATTTTTCTTGGAATAGCGACCACCCAAAACGCCACAGGCATAGGTGCCGGCGACGTTGAAAAGCCCGATCAGGGCAATCGCCGTCGCCCCGGTGGTGGCGTCGAAGCCGGCATCCCGAATGAAGGCCGGAAGATGGACGGCGATAAAGGCAACCTGGAATCCGCACACGAAAAAGCCGGTGGTCAAAAGCCAATAGCTCCGGTAGCCGGAGGCTTCCCGGAACGCCTCGGTCAGGGTCTGCGCCGGATCGCCCTCGGTTGAGTCGGACGCCGCGCCGGTCAGCATCGTCGCCAGGGCGACCATGATCAACGCCAGCAAGGCGATGTAGGTCAGCGCCATCGACCAGCCGCTGGCCTCGATCAGGCCGAGGCTGACCGGCGCCATATAGAATTGTCCGAACGAGCCGCCGGCGGTGGCGATGCCGAGCGCGACGGAGCGCCTTGAAGCCGGCACATGGCGGGCAACGGCGCCGAGCACGACGGCGAAGCCGGCGGCGGCCTGGCCGAACCCGATAAACAGCCCAGCCCCCATGTTAAGCCCGAACACGCCTTCGGCGTTGGCCATGATGTAAAGCCCGGCGGCGTAGGTCAGCGCGCCGAGCGCGATCATCTTGCCGGAACCGTATTTATCGGCCATGGCGCTGACGATGGGGGTGGTCACCCCCCAGATAATATTCTGTAGCGCCATGGCGAAGGCGAAGGCCTCGCGCCCGACGCCTAAATCGCCGGTCATGTCGGTCAGGAACAAGCCGAAATTCTGGCGAATGCCCATGCCGATGCTGGCGACCAGGGCGCCGGCGATGGAGATGGTCCAGAACATGCGTTTGGCGTTGGCGGTCATGGGCTATTTTCCTCGTTGATCCGACTTCTATATGGGGAGCCCTGGGCTGTCCAGAAAGGCTTTTAAGATAGGCACTAACAGACTGCTGAAAAACGAAGCCGGCGGCAACAATCCTTCGACAGGCTCAGGATGAGGAGAATCAATGACCCAACCCCCATGCTGAGGAGAATCAAACACCCACCCTCATGCTGAGGAAGTGCGAAGCGCCGTCTCGAAGCATCGGGCGCCACAACAAAACCCTTTTTCAGCAGTCTGCTACCCCTGAAGCGCGGCCAAATTCCGGTAAAGCTCTAACGCTTCCGGGTTGGCCAGGGCCTCGGCGTTCCTGACGGCGCGGCCATGAACGATGTCGCGGACCGCCAATTCGGTAATCTTGCCCGATTTTGTGCGCGGAATGTCGGCGACCTGGATGACGACCTGGGGCACATGGCGGGGCGTGCAGTGGGCGCGGATCTGATCCTTGATTGTCTGGCTTAAGGCGTCGGTCAATTTCAGACCGTCTTTCAGCACTACAAACAAAACGATGCGGACATCGTTGTCCCAGTCCTGACCGATGACGATGGATTCCAGGATCGCGTCCAGCTTTTCAACCTGGCGGTAGATTTCCGCGGTGCCGATGCGCACCCCGCCGGGGTTCAGCGTCGCATCGGACCGCCCGTAAATGATGATGCCGCCGTGTGCGGTCCTTTCGATGTAATCGCCGTGGGTCCAGACGTTCGGGAAGGCTTCGAAATAGGCGGCGTGGTATTTGCTGCCGCCGTCGTCGTTCCAGAACCCGATCGGCATCGACGGGAACGCCTTGGTGCAGACCAGATCGCCCTTTTCACCGCTGATCGGTTTGCCGCCTTGGTCGAACACTTCCAGCGCGACGCCCAGTGCCGGCGCCTGAATTTCGCCGCGCCACACCGGCTTGGTCGGGTCGCTGCCGCAAAAAATTCCCATGATGTCGGTGCCGCCGGAGATCGAGGCCAGATGAATGTCGCCTTTGATGTTGGCGTAGACATAATCGAAGCCTTCCGCCACCAGCGGCGAGCCGGTGGAAAACATGATCCGTAGACTGCCGAGATCATGGCTTTTGGCCGGCTCCCTGCCGGCCTTGGCCAGCGCATCGATGAATTTGGCCGAGGTGCCGAAGTGGGTCATCTTCTCGGCGTCGGCAAAATCGAACAAAATATCCGGTGACGGCGAAAACGGCGATCCGTCGTAGAGCAGCAGCGTCGCCCCCGCCGCCATCGCCGTCGCCAGCCAGTTCCACATCATCCAGCCGCAGGTGGTGAAAAAGAACACCCGGTCGCCGGGCTTGATGTCGCCGTGGAGCCGGTGTTCCGTCGCGTGTTTTAAAAGCGCGCCGCCCTGGGAGTGGACGATGCACTTGGGTGCGCCGGTGGTGCCGGACGAAAACAAAATGTACAGCGGATGGTCGAAGGGAAGCTGGGCGAATGCAATGTCGCCCGGCTGAAAGTCCTTGGTGAAATCATCGATCAGCACGGCACCGGGAAAAGTACCAAGATCGACGGCTTGGTCGCCGAACGGAATAATCACCGTCGCCGCCAAGCCTTCCAGCCCGGCGGCAATGTCGGCGGTCTTGGCCAAACAATCATGGCGCTTGGCGTTATAGTAATAGCCGTCGGCGGCAAACAGGACTTTCGGCGTGATCTGGCCGAAGCGGTCGAGCACGCCCTGGACGCCGAAGTCGGGTGACGTTGAGGACCACACCGCGCCGAGGCTGCTGGTCGCCAGCATGGCGATGATCGCTTCCGGCATGTTGGGAAGGTATGCGCCGACCCGGTCGCCGGGCTTAACGCCTAACCGTTTAAGCGCCTGGGCCAGGACCGAGACTTTTTCATAGGTTTGACGGAACGTCAGGCGGCGTTTGATCTTGTCCTCGCTCCAAAACACCAGGCAATCGTCCTGGGTTTGGCGGCGCAGCATGTTTTCGGCGAAATTCAGCCGCGCATCGGGGAACCATTTGGCGCCCGGCATTATGTCGCCATCAACAAGAACCCGTTCGATGCCCCCGGCATACCATGTGGTTGCCTTGATGTCGGCGAAGGCGATGACGCTTTGCCAGAACTTTCCCCGTTCATTGATGGAAAAATCATAGAGCGCGTCGGAGTCGGGAATCTCGACGTCCCAACGCCCGGATACCGCCGCCATGAAGGCGGTCATGTTGGAATCGCGGATTTGGTCTTGCGTCGGCTGCCACAGTGGTTGGCTCATTTGGGCTTTCCCTTCCACACGGTAAAAAGGATAGCCACTAACTGGCCGTCTCGTCCATATACCGGGCCAGTTCGATATCCAGCCCGGTGACGCCGCCGGCGTCGTGGGTCGCCAGCGTCACCTTGACGGTGGCATAGACGTTGAACCATTCCGGGTGGTGATCCATGGCGTCGGCCTTGGCCGCGACCTTCGTCATAAAGGCGAAGGCGGCGTTAAAATCGGCGAATTTGAACGTTTTTTCGATGGCGTCGCGGCCGTCGGCCCTGGTCCAGCCGCCGAGGCCCAAAAGGGCGTCGTTCAATTCCGCAAGGGTCAGTTTTTCGGTCATGGCTGTCACATGGGTGCGCCGGGGAGCGGGTTCAAGTAAGCTTTGGTAATGATCTCGGACCTAGACGAATTTGAGCGCCTCGCCGGCGCCGCCTTTGCGACCATTCCCGGCGAGTTGGCGAAGCATGTCGCCGACGTGGTGATCCGCATCGCCGATTTTCCCGACGCCGACATCGAGCGCGAGATGGAGTTGGACAGCCCGTATGATCTGTTGGGCTTGTATCAGGGCGTATCGCTCGACCAAAAAAGCGTCGCTTATGCGGGCCAGAACATCGATATGATCTTCCTCTACCGCCTGCCGATTTTGAGCTATTGCGCCGAAACCGGCGAGGATTTGAGCCACGTTATCCGCCACGTGCTGATCCACGAAATTGGCCACCACTTTGGCCTGTCGGATGACGACATGGATAGAATCGAACGCCGGGGTTGAAACCCCTATCCATTTGCCGCCCCTTCCATTATAAAAATAGGTATGGCTCGCGCACTATTACATCGATCGGTCGTGTTTGTGTCGATTCTGGCCCTATTGGTTGGCGTTGCTTTTTCTAGCGTGTCAGTCATGGCGATGGGGGCGATGGATGGGGTTGCCGTTCCAACGGTTGCCGCCCCGGCGGAGATTCCAATGCGCGCGCCTTGCCCAAGGGGAGTTGCGGCGCCGTGCTGTGTCGGCGTCTGCGTGGATTGCGCACAAATGGTCGGGCTGCCGAGCGCGTTGATAGGGGTTGGCGCGCCATATGCAATTTATCGTGCGCCAATTTTCCACCCCGACGGGCTTCTCGGCATCTCGGCGTTGCCTGATCCCGCCCCCCCCGAACCTTCTCCATAGTCTAACGCGGCCGCCCCGGCGGTCTGCGTCGGTGTGCGTTCGGTGTACGAACCGGTGTTCAAGCCACGGCTGGAAGTGCCGCGCCGACTTTTTATCAAAACGGAGGAAGGTTAAATGGAAAATGCATTAGGGATATGGGGGCCGCAAGCGGTGATGATGGCGGTCACCGCTTCCTTCACTGTTCTGGGAATGGGTATGCTGCTGGCGGCCGTTTTCATGAAAAAACGCTGGAAGCCAACATATACGTTTGAACTGGGCTTTATTGCCGTCATGCTTGGGCTGGTATTTTACGCTGATCAGCTCAGCGTCGGCACCTACGCCGCGTATCAGGAAAATCTGAACGCCGATGAAAAAAAGGTGTCGGGAAAGTATACCGGCAAAGGAGAGGCCGCGTTTGATCGGGTTGTAACGGTCGTCGCGTTTCAGTGGGGGTTTGCCTTTATCAACGAGAAAAAACAGATGAGCCGCAACGCGGTTGTCGTGAAGCCCGGCGAAAAGGTTTTGTTCAAAATCGTCAGCAACGATCTGATCCACGGATTTAATATTCCGGTGGCCCAGATCACGGCGGAGATTGACCCCGACGGCAAACGGGAAGTGTGGATCAAGGCGCCGGACAAACCCGGTAAATACCTTATTCAGTGCGTGAATTATTGCGGTGTTGGTCATACGCAAATGAAAGCCTGGCTGGTTGTGAAGGGCGATGCACATTCTGCCGAACGGAAGAATCATGGGGAGAAAACCAATGGCGGCGCGTGAAATGGAAGAACTGCGAATGGGCAATCCGGCCCACTGGATGCCGGAGAATATCATCGGAAATATGTCGCTCAAGGATTTGTTGGTTTCCAATGACTACCGGCATATCGCCATCAAGGGGATCTTTACGGCTATCATCCTGCTCGCCGTGGGCGGATTTTTCGCCATGATCTTTCGGTCGGAACTGGCGCTTCCCGATGTGCAGTTTGTAGGCGCGAAAGTGTATATGACGCTGATGACCATGCACGGCATGATCATGGTGTTCGGGTTTCTCATCCCGATGGTCGTCTCGATTTGTTATTACATGCTGCCCAGGGTTCTCGGCACGGACCGGCTGTATTGGGCCGGGGCGGCGCAGTTGAGCTACTGGATATTGATTGCGGCAGCCGTGTTGCTGGTGATCGGGCGGCCCGATTTCACCTGGACGGCCTATGCGCCGATGTCGATCCGAACCGGCAACGCATATATCTGGATGGGCCATGTGGCCATCATTCTGGTTGCCGTCTCTGAATTTTTTGCCGGCGCCGTTTTGGTGCGCAATGCCATGTCGGGCAAGGGCGGATGGAGTGACACGCCGCTGATGGCTTGGGCTTGCGGAACCGTGGGCTTGTTGTTTATGGCCTCGACCCTGCCGCTTGCCTTTGTCGGCTACGGTTTGCTGGCTGACTGGGCCGGGTGGGGCAATACCGCCTATTTCGACCCGGCACGCGGTGGCAGTGTTCAGTTTTTCCTCTATATGTTCTGGACCTATGGGCATCCAGCGGTGTATCTGCCGTTTGTGCCGGCGATCGCGATTATCTACACGATCATGCCGCGTATTTTAGGCAATCCGATGTGGAGCTACTGGTCGGGCGTGATTGCCTTTGTCCTGCTGGCACTTGGCGCCATGCCGATTGGACCGCATCACTTCCAGCCGTTGTATACGGTTTCGGGCGGCTATGAGCGGTTCGTGCAGATTCTGACGTTGCTGGTGTTCATTCCCAGTGTGCTGCATGTGTTTAACTGGACAGCAACGTTGTTCATGAACCCGATTCCGGATTCGGCCAGGCGGTCGATTCCGTTCAAGTTCATGGTGATGTCGATTGCGTTCATCGTCTATGGCGGGGCGACGGCGTTTCTGAACGCCCAGATCGCGCCGGACAGTGACTTTATCCACAATACCTATTGGATACCGGCGCATTTCCACGCCATGTTTTTTGGCTTTGCCGGCCAGATGGCCATCGCCGGGTTCTACTATCTATACCCTTACTTCACCGGGCGGATGTTCCATCAGGGAATGGCCAATGCCCACTTTTGGCTTTGGCAGATCGGCTTATTCATCAAGATCACCGCCATGGGCGTTGCCGGGTATCTGTATTTCCCGCGCTGGGTTTATGACTATCTGGATTTGCCGGGATGGCCGGAAGCACAGCTTTTCATCACCATCGGCGGGTTCCTGGTTGGCCTTGGTTTCCTGTTCTTTGCGGTAAACCTGGCGTGGAGTGCGCGCTACGGCAACGCGGTGGACGATGACCCATGGCCTGTCACAGATGATGAAAAAGCGGCCGTTGCCGCGGCACCAGCAGAATAGGGGAAACAGTAAAATGATTAGAACATTTGTTCTGGTTGGCATCATCGGCGGCTTGGCCATCACGTATAATACGGTCTTTGTCGCCGGGCCAATATCTCAATTGACGCCATCGGAGAGTCTTTTAGCCGGGTTCCAGGCGAAAGGATTCGTCCCGGCGCCGGGTGAGGTCACCATGTCCGATGACGTCGGCCATGAAGTCTTCGAGGTGCCGAAAGAGGACGCCGTACAGCTTAAAATGGCGATGCAAAGCATGGGCGGCATGACGACGGAAAGCATGCCGGGAATGAAACCGGAAAGCATGCCGGGCATGAAGATGGAGATGAAGAAGGAAGAGGCGGGCCATGCCGAAGAGAAAAAAGATGACGATCATGCCAAGGAAGGCATGCCGGGCATGATGAAAGAGGCCGAGGAAGCCCACGGAGAGAAAGAAGCCGAGGGCGGCCACGGTGGCGGCAGCGTCGAAGAAGGCCTGACGGTCATCGCCCAAGGCACGGCCGCCGAGATCGACCGCGAACTGGCCGAAAAGGGCCTGAAGGTGGATTCCGTCGTCGATATCAACATGAAGGAGTGGGAATACGGCAACGCCATGGTCATGGCTCAGACCGGCCAGGTGCTCCGGCTCAAGGTTAAGAACACCGGCAGCGTCCCGCATGAATTCATGCTGATGAACGGCCCGGGAATGTCGGCGGTCGACTACCGGCTTCGCCGCGCCGACTGGAACCTGTTGGAACACGAAGCCCTGGCCGAGGTTCCCCTAGTGCTTCCCGGCGGCAGTTTCGAGATGGTCGTCAAGGTCCATAAATCGGGGATGTGGATGTACATGTGCATGTTCCCCTATCACATGCAGATGGGCATGATGGGGATGCTGATGACCCCCGACATGATGGGCAAAACGGGCGCCATGGGCGGCATGAAAATGTGAGCCGGGGGCTGTACGCAGAAAACAAGGAAACCGCCCCTTCGGGGGCGTTTTTTTGGCTGGGGGGCACGCCCTCCTACGCCAAGGCTTCAGAGGACACGGCTTCGCCCAATTTGCGTTTTCGGGTGGCGGATCACCTTCCGCCTTTCAGGCTACAGATGGCCTGCCCCCCGAAGCCCTCATAAGAGAGGGGCGAAGGATGGTGGAGCCGATCGGGATCGAACCGACGACCTCCACGTTGCGAACGTGGCGCTCTCCCAACTGAGCTACGGCCCCTTTAGCGCCCATCATCTGCCGCCGCATTGGGATGCGGCGACGGGTTTGTTAAGACGGGGCGGATAATGTGTCCGGTCACCACGGCTGTCAAGGCTGCCGCCTATCCCCCGGTCTTGCGCCGGGCGGGACGGAAAGTTAGGCTTTGGGCGGATTGTTAAATAATTGCTGGGTGGCGCACGGACATGGTTAATCCTTTTATCTGGTTAGTGCTGACGTTTATCGACTTGTACATGTGGATCGTCATTATCGGCGTCGCGTTGAGCTGGCTTGTCTCCTTCAACGTCGTCAACACATCCAACCGTTTCGTCTACATGGTCGGTGATTTCACCCACCGCGCCACCGAACCGGCGTTGGGCCGCATCCGCCGCTATATCCCGAATTTGGGCGGCATGGATATATCGCCGGTGATTTTGATCGTGCTGTTGATATTCTTGCAGCGGATTATCATTTGGGGGCTTGCCTAAGCTTGGCTGAGGGGTCGCCTTTTTTAGACACTCCCGGCGGCACCATCTTGAACGTGAAATTGACGCCAAAAGCGTCTAAGAACCGCATCGGCCCGGTGGTCGTCGACGCCGACGGCAATGTGGTGTTGAAAATAGCGGTGACGGCGGCGCCGGAAGACGGCAAGGCGAACCAGGCCCTGATCAAATTATTGGCTAAAACGTGGCGCTTGCCGAAGACCGCCGTGTCGGTCAAAAAAGGCGCTACGGACCGGCGTAAAACGCTGTTGGTCGAAACCCCGATCGCGGACGTACTGAAAAAATTTGAGGAAAATTCATGAGTGAAGCGGAAATCATCGACGGCAAGGCGTTCGCCAAGCGTCTCAGGGATCGGGTCACGGTTGCGGTGGCAACGCTGAAGGCTGACCACAATCTGGTGCCGGGGCTGACCGTGGTGCTGGTCGGCGAGGATGCGGCCAGCCAGGTCTATGTGCGTAACAAGGGCAAGCAGACGCAAGAGACCGGCATGATCTCGGACACCATCCGCCTCGATGCCGCGACGCCGGAACAAGAGTTGCTGGATCTGATCGAAAAGCTCAACGGTGATGACGCCGTGCACGGCATTCTGGTGCAACTGCCGCTGCCCGACCAGATCGACGAGGCCAAGGTGATCGCCGCCATCAACCCGGACAAGGACGTCGACGGCTTCCACGTCGTCAACGTCGGCCGGTTGTGGACCGGGGCAACGGCGCCGGTGCCGTGCACGCCGTACGGCTGTTTGCAGATGCTGAAGGAAACCCTCGGCGACCTGACCGGCAAGCGCGCCCTGGTGCTGGGCCGCTCCAACATCGTCGGCAAGCCGATGGCGGCGCTGCTGCTGAATGAGCACTGCACCGTCACCATCGCCCATTCGCGCACGGTGGACCTGCCCGAACGCTGCCGCGAAGCCGACATCCTGATCGCCGCAGTCGGCCGGCCGGAAATGGTCAAGGGCGACTGGATCAAACCCGGCGCGACGGTCATCGACGTCGGCATCAACCGCATCGAAGCGCCGGAAAAAGGCGAAGGAACAACAAGATTGGTGGGCGACGTCGATTTTGAATCGGCGAAAAAGGTCGCCGGTCACATCACCCCGGTGCCCGGCGGCGTCGGCCCGATGACCATCGCCAACCTGCTCAGGAACGCCGTCATCGCCGCCTGCCGGCAGAACGGCCTCGACGCGCCGGATCTGTAACGCCGGGCGGCGTACTTTGTAAGAGAGGCCCCGCCATGACTGACCTAATCCTCGCCGTTGGCGTCTTTCTCGCCGCGCACCTGATTCCGGCGATCCGGCCGGTGCGGGCGGGGCTGGTGCGGATGATGGGGGAGCCGGCGTATCTGATCGCCTATTCCATCATCAGCCTTGCCGTCATCGCCTGGATGGTGCTGGCCTACAGCGCCGCCCCCTATATTGAGTTGTGGCCGACGGTGGCCTGGATGCGCTGGCTGGCGGTGGTGGTGATGGCGCCGGCCTCAGTGCTGATCGTCGCCGGGATGGCGACGCCCAATCCGTTTTCGCTCGGCTGGGGGCGCCAGGGCTTTGATCCCGCCCGGCCCGGCATCGTCGGCGTCACCCGCCATCCGGCGGTCTGGGGCTTGGCGCTGTGGGCCGGGGTGCATGCGCTGGCCAACGGCAATCAGGCATCGCTGATTTTGTTTGGGCTGTTGGGGATACTGGGCCTGTTGGGACCAGCCAGCCTCGATGCCAAGCGCCGCGGGGCGCTGGGCGCGGAAGCGTTCGCGCGGATGAAGGCCGATGTCGCCCGCACGGCCATTCCCGCCGCGCTGGTCCAAACTGGGCTCTGGCGGATAGCCGGCGGGTTTATTTTATACGCCGCCCTCATGGCAGGCCACGATTGGGTTATCGGCGTCGCGCCGCTTGGCGGTTAGGCTTACCGCCGGTTACGGCGCCGGTTGGGGGGCGAGCGGAATGTTCACCACCCTGGGTGAAGGGTCTTCTAAGTACGTCTGGTACCCCCTGGAGGTGTCCACACATTCGTAGCCGCCGCCCGATTTCATCTCGGTAGAGTTTGGTGGCGAAGAGCAGGGCGTCAAGCCGCAGACATCCATTAAAAAATTGCCAGGGTCAGATCTTCCTACAGTCGTCGCCGAACCCGCCCCGGCTTTTCCCGTTTCAATCTCGTCCAGGATCGATGCTCTTTGTTGCGGGGGCGTCTCCAGGCATTCCCCGCTGCCGGACGGGCAGCTAGAGCCGGCGGTCTCATTGCCCATTTGACGATTTATTGCCTCTAGGCGGTGATACAATGCGTCCAAGTTATACCCCAAAGTTGCTAAGATTTGTGTCGTCTTTTCCACCTGAAGCAAAGCGAACCCATAATGACCAGGTCGAAGGCGTTCATCAAATAGTGCCAAACGTTTCTTTTCCGCGTCAAGAATTTCTTCGTTGTTGCTAATGGACGACTCCATCATTTGAATTTCTTCTGTAACTCTTTGACGCTCATCTTCTAGGTGTCTCCGCCTCGTTTCCAAGGCTTCCACTTCTTTATCGGAAGGAATCTCGTCCAGGATCGATGCTCTTTGTTGCGGGGGCGTCTCCAGGCATTCCACGCTGCCGGACGGGCAGCCGCCCGGCGCATTGGCGGTTTCTCTCCCGCTTGTTCCCTGCTTTCCAACCCCCACGTAACCAGAATTGAGGCTGGAACAACTCATGGGTACGGTGGCTACTTGGTTGCCCTCAACCGATGTCGCCAGTCCCGTCATTTTCAATGGGGCACAGGTAGCCGCGGCGGAGGTTTGGCAATTTCCCGCCATTGTCGGCAGGCCGATGACGAAGGGGGCGGTGGTCACGGTGTCTTTGCCTGGCTTGGTAATGTGGACAATCAGGCTCATCGGCTGGCTGGTGAGCATTTTAGGCTTGATCGGGAAAAACGTGCCCAGGCTTTTGATGCCCTGGACGGCGTTGGAAAATCCCATTTTGCTCCAGATACCGTCCTTGCCGCGCGGCACCATGAAGGTGCCGAGGATGTTGCGGCCTTCCTCGCTCCAGCCGCCTTCCTTGTGCGACACATGTTTGCCGTTGATATAGTGGTCTTCCGTCCAGGTTACGGTCAGTTTCCAGTCCTGGTACATTTCGTAGACATCGTACCGGCTGGGGCCGGCCCTCCGGCCTTCCGGGTCCATCAGGTAAACCGTCTGGAAGGTGCCGTCGTCGGGCGATTTAAGGATGTTGGTGCTGACCAGCAGCCCGTCCGGGGTCATCCGGGTGCCGACGGCGATTTTGGTGCTGCTGGCCGGGTCGACGAAAATGCGCTTGTCGCCTTCTTTGATGGGGTCGTCCACGGTCTTGATGTCATTGCCGCTGCTGCCGCTGGGCGTTGAAGCGCCACCGCCAAAGGGGGAGCCGCCGCCGCCAAATATGCCACCGCCACCGCCACCACCGCCGCCACCGCCACCGCCACCGCCACCGAAGAGTCCGCCGATGGCGCCGCCGATAAGGTTGCCGGCGGCCTCGGTTACTTTTTCTTTCAGCTTGGCGCCGGTGCCGACCTCGGCGTTGTCACCAACGATGATCGGCTGCGCCGCGCCTTTAAGAAACCCGAAAGTCTTTTCGGAATAGCCGATGATGCCGCCCGCCGTGTCCAAAGCCACCAGACGCCACGGCTTGCCGGGCGGTAGGGTGTAGACCTGTTGGGTTTTATTGCCGTCCTTGTCCTCGACCTTAACGACGACCAGCCGAATCTTCGTCATTTCGGGAAAATCGGTTTTTGCAGCGCCCTTTTCGTCGGCTTTAACCGTCCCCAGTTGTTTTCCCCCAAGCGTTGAAAAGGACACGGTGGCGTCTTCCAGGGGCTTGCCGTTGTTGGCGACCAAGGTCTCGCCGACGACCGCGAATGCCGGTGTTGCGCTTAAGGCAAACGCGGCGAAGGTAAACGCCAAAACGATGCGGTTAAGGTTAAACATTTCGGAGTCTCCCTTTTGCCAAGCCACACACCAGCGACCGCCGGTGGCAGTGATGCGAGAAAAAACGCCATGAACAGCGCAAATCAGGTCGGAAAAAAAAGGTTTTTTTGTGCATGGAAATCATCGCTTCCTATCGGCATGCGCCGTCGGCAGGAGGGTTCCCTTCCCATTAACCGAAAGCATACGCCTAACGCCATCGCGGGTGAAGTGTTTCAATAATTTTTTTAAACGGGTAAATGCGAAATCTTTCGGCGGAGATGTTTTACGGTATGGAAAACTTGTCCGTTGGGTGCTAGAAGCCCCTCCCATGAGCACCGATCTTTCCCACATTCGCAACTTTTCCATTGTCGCCCATATCGACCATGGCAAGTCGACGCTGGCCGACCGCCTGATCCAGATGTGCGGCGGGCTGACCGACCGCGAGATGACGGAGCAGGTGCTCGATTCCATGGAATTGGAGCGCGAACGCGGCATCACCATCAAGGCGCAGACGGTGCGGCTGAGCTACAAGGCCGCCGACGGCAAGACCTATCAGCTCAATTTGATGGACACCCCCGGCCATGTCGATTTCGCCTATGAGGTCAGCCGTTCGCTGGCGGCGTGCGAAGGCTCATTGCTGATGGTCGACGCGACGCAGGGGGTCGAGGCGCAGACGCTGGCCAACGCCTATCTGGCGATCAACGCCAACCATGAAATCGTGCCGGTGCTGAACAAGATCGACCTTGCCGCCGCCGAGCCGGAACGTGTTAAACGGCAGATCGAAGAGGTCGTCGGGTTGGACGTTACCGATGCGCTCGAAATTTCGGCGAAGACGGGCCTCGGCGTCGACACCGTGCTCGAAGCCCTGGTCACCCACCTGCCGGCGCCGACGGGGGATGCGGACGCGCCCTTGGCGGCGTTGCTGGTCGATAGCTGGTATGATTCTTATCTGGGCGTGATGATCCTGGTTCGCATCAAGGACGGGGTCCTGAAAAAAGGCGCTAAAATCCGCATGATGGCGTCCGGGGGCATCTATCAAATCGAAAAAGTCGGTTATTTCACGCCGAAGCCGGTCGATGTCCAACAACTCGGCCCCGGCGAAATCGGGTTTTTCACGGCCTCCATCAAGACCGTTGCCGACACCCAGGTCGGCGACACCATCACCGAGGACAAGCGCCCGGCGGCGAAAGCGCTGCCCGGGTTCAAGCCATCGGTGCCGGTGGTGTTTTGCGGGTTGTTCCCGGTTGACGCCGGGCAGTTTGAGGAACTCAGGGACAGTCTGGCCAAGCTGCACCTCAACGACGCCAGCTTCCATTACGATATGGAATCTTCCGCCGCGCTGGGCCTCGGCTTTCGCTGCGGGTTTTTGGGGCTGTTGCATCTGGAAATCATTCAGCAACGCCTGGAGCGCGAATTTGATCTCGACCTGATCACCACCGCGCCCAGCGTCGTTTACAAAATCCACACCACCCAGGGCGACGTCAAGGAACTGCACAACCCCGTCGACATGCCCGACCCGACCCAGATTAAATTCATCGAGGAACCGTGGATCAAGGCCACCATCATCGTGCCCGACGAATACCTGGGCGCGGTGCTGTCGCTGTGCACCGACCGACGCGGCGAACAGACGGAGCTAACCTATGTCGGCAGCCGCGCCATGGTGCGGTATCGGTTGCCGCTGAACGAGGTCGTGATTGATTTTTATGACCGGCTGAAGTCGGTGTCGCGCGGCTACGCCAGCTTTGATTATGAGTTGGAGAATTACGTCGAAGGCGATCTGGTCAAGGTCTCGATCCTGGTCAATGGCGAATTGGTGGACGCGCTCAGCTTTATCGTCCACGCCAACCACTCCGTTGGCCGTGGCCGCGCCATTTGCGATAAATTGAAAGACTTGGTGCCGCGCCAGTTGTTCAAGATTGCCATCCAGGCGGCCATCGGCGGCAAGATCATTGCGCGGTCCACCGTCAGCGCCATGCGCAAGGACGTCACCGCCAAGTGCTACGGCGGCGACGTCAGCCGCAAACGCAAGCTGCTGGACAAGCAAAAGAAGGGCAAAAAGAAAATGCGCCAGTTCGGCAACGTCGAAATCCCGCAAAGCGCGTTCTTGGAAGCGCTGAAAACCGACAGCTAGCGCAAATCCCGAGCGGATGGAATCATCCGCGACGACGAATTCGCGTCCAAAACAAAGGCGTGCAGCATTTGCAGTGAACGCAAGTGAACTGGAAATGCTCTAGCCCTTGGCGTCGGTGGCGCCGCCTTCGTCAAGCTCCAGGTGCTCGATGACCGCGTCCTCGGAATAGGGCGTGGCGCCGCCTTCGGTTTCCAGAATATCGATGCTGTCACGATCGCCGTGGGTCGGGGCCTGGTCGTCCTCCGCATTATCGTAGCCGGCGTCGCGGGCGTCGCGCACCAGTTCGTCGAACAGGAAAAGCGTATCTTCGTGCTTTTTCAGATCGTCCAGTTGTTCCGCCGTCATTTCTTTGTGGGGCCGGTAACGCCACGTCAGCAACGCCCCCGGCAGGCCGAATAAAAACCACGCCGGCGCGGACAGCAGGCCGACCACAAGCGGGTCCCACAATGCCGGCGACAGTCGCTCGATGTGTATTTGGCTGACCACCAGGCTGCCCGGCGATGCCGCGTACCAGATTTCATAGGCGGACACGAAAAGGCCGCCGTAGGCCGCTCCGCCGGGCATGGAGCGGGGAATCGCCTCGGCCGCCGCCCCGGCGAAAGCCAGGAGCAACAAGATCCCGCCCAGATAGAATAAAAACCGCATGGGCGGCATCATATACCGTCTAAAAAGGTTTCGCTGCTTGAAATTCCGGCGAAATTCGCCTCTAACCCCGAACACCTTGGCTTGTTGGACCGCACGTAATGCTGAAAATTGAAAATATCACCTACCGGATCGGCCCCCGGACCCTGCTGGACCGGGCGTCGACGGCGATCAATCCCGGCCACCGGGTCGGGCTGGTCGGGCGTAACGGGTCGGGCAAGACGACCTTGTTGCGGCTGATCACCGGTGAATTGGACGCCGACGGCGGCAGCACCGAGACGCCGTCCGCCTGGCGAATCGGGATTTCCAGCCAAGAAGCGCCGGGCGGGCCGCAAAGCCTGATTGACACGGTGTTGAGCGGCGATGCGGAACTGGCCGATCTGATGGCGGAGGCCGAAACCGCCACCGATGCGCACCGGATTGCCGACATCCATGCCCGGTTGCATGCCAAGGGCGCCCATTCGGCGCCGGCCCGGGCGGCGCGGATTCTGGCCGGGCTGGGCTTCAGCGAGGAAAACCAGCAAAAACCCTGCAACGCTTTTTCCGGCGGCTGGCGGATGCGCGTCGCCCTGGCGTCATTGCTGTTCAGCGAACCCGAACTGTTGTTGCTGGATGAGCCGACCAACCATCTGGACCTGGAAGCGCGGCTGTGGTTGGAGGATTATCTGCGCCGGTATAAGGGCACCATTTTGCTGGTCAGCCATGATCGGGGATTGTTGAACCGGGTGGTCGGCGAAATTCTGCACCTGGAACAGGGAAAGCTGAAACTCTATCAGGGCGGCTATGACCGGTTTGAGGCGACCCGGCGCATGCAGTTGGAGCTGAACGCCAAGGCCAAGGTCAAACAGGATGTCCAGCGCGCCCATATTCAGGAATTCGTCGACCGTTTCCGTTATAAGGCGAGCAAGGCAAAACAGGCGCAATCGCGGATCAAAATGCTGGCGCGCATGGAGCCGATCCCCGAATACCTCGGCGAAGGCAGCGTGACCTTCGCCTTTCCCGACCCCAAGGCGCTGGCGCCGCCATTATATACCGCCGACGAGGTCGATCTCGGCTATGACGGCACCCCGGTGTTGAGGAATGTTTCGTTTCGGCTTGATGCCGACGACCGCATTGCGCTGTTGGGCGCCAACGGCAACGGTAAATCGACGTTGATGAAACTGCTGGCCGACCGCTTGCAGCCGATGGCCGGACGGGTCGCCAAATCGGGCAAACTGCGGGTTGGTTATTTTGCCCAGCACCAGTCCGAGGAACTGGACCTGGAGGCGACGCCGTTTATCGAACTGGCCCGCAAGCGGCCCGACGATCTGGACCATACGATCCGCGCCCAGCTCGGCCGTTTCGGTTTTTCCCAGGAACGCGCCGAAACCAAGGTCGGAAGCCTGTCGGGCGGTGAAAAGGCGCGATTGTTGTTCGCGCTGATGACCAATGATGCGCCGCACGTTCTGCTGCTCGATGAGCCGACCAACCATCTCGATGTGGAATCACGCGAAGCCCTGATCCAGGCGCTCAACCTGTTCAAGGGCGCGGTCATCATCGTCAGCCATGACCCGCACATTATCGAGCTAACGGCGGACCGGTTCTGGCTGGTCGATAACGGCGGGGTTCGGACCTATGACGGGGACCTGGACGATTATCGCACCTTGCTGCTTGCCGGCAGAGGCAATGGCGCGGGGAAGGACAATGGGGCGAAGGGCGAAACCGGGGCCAAGGCCTCCGCCGACGTGGCGGGCAAAGGCGGCGGTCTGAACAAGAAGCAACAACGCCAAGCGGCGGCGGCCAGACGCCAGGGCCTGTCGGACCTGAAGAAGACGCTAAACCAGGCGGAACGTACCGTGCACCAGCTTGAGAAGGAAAAAGTCACGCTGCGCGAAGCGATGGCCGACCCGAAGCTCTATGAAGGCGGCGGCGATGATCTGGCGGCCCTGCAAAAACGGTTGGGGAAGTTGGAAAAAAATCTCAAAGGCGCCGAGGACACCTGGGAGGCCTTGCTGGAGGAACATGAGCGGGGCAATGCATGAGCGATGCCCGCCTGAAAGCCGAATTCTGGATCATGGCCAATGTCCGGCGCTGCAACGATGCCGGCGTTCCGGCCCTGATCGTCCGCCGTGGCGACAATCAGGGCGGCACGTTGCTGCTCAAACTCAATCAGTTCGACTTGGGCTGCAAGGTATTGACCCAGGCCCGCGACATCGACGGCGCGGCGGGATGGCTGGCGGCGTTTTCCGGTACCCTGGTGGCCGAGACCGAAGCCGATCAATATATCGCCCGCGCCATGGCCCGCGATCCCGATCTGTGGGTGGTGGAAATCGAAAGCCGCGACGGCTGGCACCCGTTCGAGGGCAAGGAACTTTGAGCGTTTAAATCAGCTTGCGCCGGGGTCGGCGGTCAGCCCGGCGGCTTCAATTCCGGCAACCGCGGCGATTTCATCATTTTCAGACGCATCGCCGCTGATGCCGGCGGCGCCGATGATGCCGCCGTCGGCGTCGCGGATCAGCACCCCGCCCGGCACCGGCACCATGCGTCCGCCCGAGGCGGCGGCGACGGCGCCCAGAAAATGGTGAGGCTTGCCCATCAAGGACCGCGACCCCAGACCGAAGCCCAAGGCGCCATAGGCTTTGCCGATGGCGATTTCGGCCCTGAGAATGCCGCTGTTGTCGTCGCGCAGGAAGGAGACCAAATGGCCACCGGCATCGAGCACGGCAATGGTTATCGGGTTAAACCCGGCGTCGCGGCCTTTGGCGATGGCGGCCTCGGCGATCTTGGTGGCTTGATCCAGGGTTAGTGTACTCATTTTAGGGCGATCCAGACTTTTGATTGGAGATTTTCCAGGTCCTGAGGGTCACAGAGGATGGCGATGACCTTCTCCGACAGTTTTACTCCCGCATACATGTAAAGCCTGCCGTCAACGGTGTAAATGTTGCAGGTCAGCAGCGCGCCCGGCGGTTGACCACGCGGTGGGGCTATATGAATCTCTTTTTGGCGAAGGCCTTTCCCGATCCGGACCTGAAATATTGTTCGAGAGTTCGAGCCTTTGCCTCAGTCTGTACGGCGACGTAGGATTCCAAAATGACAGGCAAATGGGCCTTGGTTGATTTCACGTGCCCTTGCTGATGTGAATCAGCGGCAGTGTCAGAGTAAATCGGCTTGAGCCACTTGGCGAGGTTCTCTAGCTTTTCCGAGTGAAAAAGCCATTCCGTTATTTTAACAGTTCGCCCGAAATCATCCGGCTCGCGGTGATGATGTATATCCGATTTCCGCTGTCGCTGCGGCAGGTCGAAGATCTGCTATCCGAACGCGGCATTGATATCTGCCATGAGACGGTACGGTTCTGGTGGAACCGGTTCGGTCCGCTGTTTGCAGCCGAGATCCGGAAGCGCCGAATTCATCATCGTTCGCACTCGAACTGGCGCTGGCACCTGGACGAAGTGTTCGTGCGGATCAATGGAGAGACTCATTATCTCTGGCGTGCCGTTGATCATGAAGGCGAAGTGCTCGAGGTTTTCGCAACGAAACGGCGGGATCGCAAGGCTGCGCTAAGGTTTCGGAAACGCGCAATGAAACGCTATGGTCGGCCCCGGTCGATAGTGACAGACCTGATCCTCCCCCATTGAGTTGGTCCACCCTTATAGTTAGTTGAGGAGGATCAAGCTATGGCTATCAAA
>JAQBYB010000133.1 GCA_027624235.1 Pseudomonadota bacterium
GCGCCCGACATCACCCCGGTGCCGCCCGGATAGTTGAAATAGAACAAGCCGCCGACCAGCTCGCCGGCGGCATAGAGGCCGGGAATCGGCATCCCTTCGCAATCCATGACATGGCCTTCGGTGGTGATCTTGAGGCCGCCGAAGGTAAACGTGATGCCGCCGGTAATGGCATAGGCCTCATAGGGCGGCGCATCGAGCACGTTGGCCCAGTGCGACTTCTTTACCTCCAGGCCTTCCGTACAGCGCCCGTCCAGGACCGCCGGGTTGAAGGGAATGTCGGTGCGCACGGCGGCGTTATAGGCCTCGACTTCTTTAACGAAAGCATCGGCGTCGACATCGTCCAGCTTGGCCGCCAGTTCCTCGATGCTGTTCGCCGTCACCTTGGTCACCTGCCTGATCCGGTATTCGTCGCGCAGCATGTCCGTAACCTTGGAATCAAACACCTGCCAGGCGAACTGGCCGGGCTGGCGCAGAATTTCCTGGCCGTATTTGGCATAGGTGTAGTTGCGGAAATCGGCGCCCTCATCGACGAACCGCTTGCCGGTGGCGTTGACCATGATGCCTAAGGGGTAGCTGTGTTTCTGAAAGCCGTCGCCGACGGCGACATCGCCGAACGGCGGCGCGTTCCTGTCCCAGCCGACGGCATGGCAGCCCGACCATTGGCCCATCGACATGGCGCCGATGTCCAAGGCCATCTTGATGCCGTCGCCGGTGTTAAACCGGGTGCCGCGCACCGGCGCCAAATCCAGGCCGGGGCCGAGATAGCGGGCGCGCCATTCGGTGTTGGCCTCGAACCCGCCCGACGCCAGGACCACGGCCTTGGCGCGGATGTCAAAGATGTCATTGCCTTCGCGGGCGACGACGCCCTTGACCGCACCGGCCTCCATCATAAGCTCAAGCGCCCGGGTGCCGAACAAAATATCAATGCCGGCGTTCTCGATGGCGGTCAGCAGCGCGTCCACCAAGCCCGGCCCGCCGCCCCAGGTTTCCAGGCACAGCCCGCCCCAGAACTTGAACCGGCCATCGACCTTGAACGCCTGGCGGCCATAAGACGGCTGAAACTTGACCCCCTTGGAGCCCATCCAGACCAGGGTATCGAGGCTGTTATCGACCAGCATCTCAACCAAATCCGGGTCGGCCCGATAGCGCGTCACCCGGGCCATGTCGTCGAAAAACTGCTCACGGTTATAAACGCCAAAATCGGTGTTCTTGCGCTCATCCTCGTTCAGGTCCGGCATCACCTTCAGCAAATCGTCGAGGCCGTCATGGGCAAAACGAATGGCGCCGGCGGTATAGCGGCTGTTGCCGCCGCGCTCATCATACGGGGCGCGTTCCAACACCAGCACCTTGGCGCCTTGTTCCCGCGCCGCCAGCGCCGCCGTCAGCGCCGCGTTGCCGGCGCCGACCACCAAAACATCACATCCGCGTCCGCTCACTTGTTCAACATCCCTTTAACAGCCCTGCTACAATACAGTCGGGTCCAACGTTGACCCTGTATCGTTGGATTGTATACAATTTTTAAACCAAGACAATAAAAGGACTCCCCCCACGTGTCCCCGATTAATCAAAAGCCGACTTCGGCCACCGCCGACGTGATGGCGCAATATTTCCATGCCGCCGGTATTCGCCATATTTTCGGCCTGCCCGGCGGCCAGAACATCGAGTTCATGGAGGCCGCCCGCAAACAGGGCCTGGAATTCGTGCTCGCCCGGCGCGAGGGCACGGCGGCGTTGATGGCCGACGCGGCCGGCCAGTTGACCGGCCTGCCCGGCGTCTGCATGTCGACGCTGGGGCCGGGATCAACCAATCTGGTCAACGGCGTCGCCAATGCGTTTTTGGACCGCTCGCCGATGATCGCGGTGTCCGGGCAACTGGGCACGCG
This sequence comes from Pseudomonadota bacterium, assembly GCA_027624235.1. GTDB lineage: Bacteria > Pseudomonadota > Alphaproteobacteria > Rhodospirillales > Casp-alpha2 > Casp-alpha2. The sequence goes on from JAQBYB010000133.1 coordinate 1,883, forward strand.
GCTGGAATCCACCTTCACCCATCAACGCGTCGATCAACTGGCGATTTTTACCCCGATCAGCAAATGGGCGACGAAAATCGGCCCCGATGACGCCGCCTCGGTGATGCGCCGTGCGCTTCGGCTGTCGGTGGCGGACCGCCCCGGCCCGGTCCACATTACCTTGAACGCCAATTACGCCAAGGCCGAGGCCAGCGACGCGCACGTTCAACTGCCGCCGATGACAGCGTCGGCGGATTGGATGCGGACCGTCCACACCGACGGCGCCGCCGCCGACCCGGTGAAACTTCTGAAAAAGGCCAAGCGCCCGGTGGTGCTGGTCGGCATGTCGGCGATGCGAAACGGCGCCGCGCCACAGCTTAAGGCCTTCGCCGAACGGCTCGGTTGCCCGGTGGTGACATCGCCCAAGGGCAAGGGCACCCTTTCCGAAGACCATCCCTATTTCGCCGGCACCGTCGACATGGCCTGCAACAAGGTGATCTGGGAATTCCTTAGTTCCGCCGACCTGATCCTGGCGGTCGGCTTCGACGGTGTTGAGCTGATCAAGCCGTGGCAACTGAACGTGCCGGTGATCCACATCGACACCGTCGCCAATACGGATCAGGTCTACCCCGCCGAGATTGAATTGATCGGCCCCATCGGCGCCATCCTGGACGCGTTGGCAGATGGTTGCGAGGACTCGAAAGCCGGGGGGGCCAAGTGGCCGGAGCCCGTCATCCAGGCGCACCGCGACGCCATCAAGGACCTTTATTATTCCGGCCGCCAGAACGGCAAGCTCAACCCCACCGATGTGGTGGACGCGGCGCGGGCCGCCTTCCCGCGCGACACCCTGATCACCACCGATGTCGGCTCGCACAAATTACTCATCGGCCAGGGCTGGGAAACCTATCAGCCGGGCGGCGTGTTGATGTCCAACGGCTTGTCGTCGATGGGGTTTTCGCTGCCCGGCGCGATCACGGCCGCCATGCTCGACCGCGAGCGCAAGGTCGTCTGCTTCACCGGCGACGGCGGCATGGCGATGGTCCATGGCGAATTGCAACTGGCGTCGGAAATGGGTTTGGGGCTGGTCATCGTCGTCTTTTGCGACGGCTCCATGAACCGCATCGAATTAAAGCAGATGCAACTCGGCTACCCCTCTACCGGGACAAAATTTAAGGACACCGACCTGGTCGGACTGGCGCAAGCCATGGGTTGCGATGGCGAGCGGGCGGATACGCCGAAGGCGCTGGAAGACGTGCTGGCCCGCGCCCACGGCTTGAACCGGCCGTTGCTGGTCGAAGCCCATATCGACCCGACCCAATACGAAGTGCAATTTTAAAGAGGATAAAGATGATTCTTCAGCGGTTCGCCGACTACGCCGCCGGCCTCAACAATACGGACCTGCCCGACGCCGCCGTCCACGCCGCCAAGCGCGCCGTCATCGACTGGTTCGCGTCGGCGTTGCGCGGCGGGCTGGAACCGCCGGCGACGTTGTTGGCGAATGCCTTCGCCGACGCCAGCGGGTCCGCCATCCTGTATCCGTCCGGGCGCACCACCGATCCGCGCACCGCGGCGCTGATCAACGGGGCGGCGTCGCACACCATTGAATTTGACGATATCTATCGTGACGGGCTTTACCATCCCGGCGCACCGGTGATCTCGGCGGTGTTGGCCCTGGCCCAGGCCAAGGGTCTGAACGGCAGGGATTTCTTGCGCAGCGTCATCGCCGGTTATGAGGTTTCCACCCGCATGGCCGCCGCCGTCAACCCGGCCCATTACGAATTCTGGCACACCACCGGCACCATCGGCACCATCGGGGCTGCGGCCGGCGCGGCGGCGGTGCTGAACCTCGATGGCGACGGGATGGCGCACGCCATGGCCAACGCCGGCACCATGGCCGCCGGCCTGCAACAGGCGTTTCGCGGCGAAGCCATGGCCAAGCCCATGCACACCGCCCACGCCGCCCAAACCGGCGTCATGCTGGCGCTGGCGGCGCAGCACGGCGTCACCGGGGTACTGGATATTCTGGAAGGCCCGCGCGGTTTCGGCGCCGCCATGTGCAGAGACCCCAACAACCCCGCCGGCCCGGACTGGCAGGCCGCCGCCGATGACCTTGGGAAATCGTTCACCATTGAGCGGATGACGTTCAAAAATCACGCCGCCTGCGGCCACATCCACGCCGCCATCGACGGGGTGCTGGCGTTGCGGACCGAACACGGCTTGAAACCTAAAGATATCGCGTCCATCCACGTCGGCAGCTTCCAGAAGGCCTTGGAGATTTGCGGCAATATGAACCCACAGACCATCTTCGAGGCGAAGTTCTCGCTGCCCTATTGCGCCGCCATGATGATCCGCGAAGGCCGCGTGCGCCTGGATGCGTTTTCCGCCGAATGGCTGCAAGACCGGGAGCTTAGGGATTTGATCACCAAGGTCGAGGTCAGCGTCGATGCCGAGATCGACGCCGGATTCCCCCTGCGCCGCGCCGCCCGCATCACCATCAACACCACCGGCGGCGAAACGCTGGAGCATTACGCCCCGACCCGCAAGGGCGACCCCGACAACCCGTTGAGCGACGCGGAACTCGCCGACAAATTCCTCGAGATCACCAACCCGGTGCTCGGCGAAGACGGCGCGGCGGCGTTCCTGGATCACCTGTGGCGGCTCGATGAGGCGGACGACCTCTGCGCCCTGCCCCTAATTCCGGTGAAAGCCAGCGCCGCGCAATGAGGACTAACAGGCTGCTGAAAAACCCATGATTTGGTTGAGTGAGCCTTCGAGACGGACCTCCGGTCCTCCTCAGGGTGAGGTATAAGCTATTGTAATTCCTCATCC
>JAQBYB010000134.1 GCA_027624235.1 Pseudomonadota bacterium
CAGCTTGCGACCTGATCTTTAGCAGATATCTGTCTTCTCAGATCAACCCACTTTCCTCTGACAATGCCCGGCTGCCTGAATAAGCCGCCGCCTATTTTCGCGCCGTCGCCAAGACCTTGAGTTTTGCCTCGACTTGGCCGATGACGTCGGCCCTGGCTTAGCCTAATTTCATTACCAGAGTCTGCCAACCGTCAAGGGCGAGGCTGTGATCGAGCCTGAAGCCATGCGCCCGGTGGCGGGCGATGACCCGCATGGCGTCGCGCGCCAACAATCCCGACAGAATAATGGCGCCGCCCGGGGCCAACGCCTTGGCGGCGCTTGCCGCCATGTGGCACAACGGTCGCGCCAGGATATTCGCGGTGATCAGGTCATAGGGGCCGCCGGCCATGACGCTGGGGGTCCGGTAGTCTGGGCCGGCCTCGGCCCGCACCAGACGGCCGACGCCGTTAAGGCGGGCGTTCTGGTTCGTCACCCGGACGGCTTCCGCATCAATGTCGCAGGCGAGGACGGCAACCTTCCAGGTCTTGGCGATGGCCAGCGACAGAATCCCCGAGCCGCAGCCCATGTCGAGGGGGCGGCGGACTTTTTGGCGCTTGGATAACCGATCCAGCATCATCAGGCAGGCCGCCGTGGTCGGGTGTTCACCGGAGCCGAAGGCGGCGCCGGCATCGAGCTTGATCGCCACCAGGCCCGCCGGCGGACGGCCTTCGAAATGCGTTCCGTGAATAAAATAGCGGCCGATTTTATTGGGCGGAAACCCGGCCAGGTTCTCGGCCACCCAGTCCTTGGCCGGCAGCAGCTCGAACGTCGGCGCCGGCGGCTCCAACCCGAGCCTCCGGGCGGTCTTGTTGATGGCCAGGGTAATGGTTTTTTCGTCGGGCTCGGCGCCGGTAAAGCCCTCGATGCGCCAGAAATCGTCGGGGTCATCGGCATCGTTTTCGGCGATGGTTGAGATGGCGACGCAAAAAGGCTCAAGCGCTTCCTCGAAACCGTCAACGGCGTCGGCGGGAGACCGCATCTCAATCCGCCACAGGAACGTCGGCGCGTTCATGGTCCCGTTCAAGCCGCTTCGACGAAGCTGGCCATGACTTTTTTGTTGCCGGCCTTCTCGAAGGATATTTCCAGCTTGCCGCCGTCAACGACGTTGATCTTGCCATAGCCGAATTTCTGGTGGAACACCCGCTGGCCGACCAGGAAGTCGGCGTCTTTGGCATGATGGGCGATGTCCTCGACCAGTTCCGGGCGCGACCGGCGGTTTTGATGTCGCCGGGCGGCGTCAAAACCGCCGGATCGTTCGGAAAAGCCGCCGCCCGCCCCAATCCCCTGGCCACCGCCGTAGAGCCCGGTCGGCGAGCGAACTTCGATATGCTCCTGGGGCAGCTCGTCGATGAAGCGCGACGGCATTGCCGAATTCCATTGGCCGTGGATGCGGCGGTTGGCGGCGAAGCTGACGAAGGCCTGCTTGCGCGCCCGGGTCAGGCCGACATAGGCCAAACGGCGTTCTTCTTCGAGCCCGGCAACGCCGCTGTCGTCCAGGGTTCTGGGGTGGGGGAACAGTCCTTCCTCCCAACCGGCCAGGAACACGGTATCGAATTCCAGGCCTTTGGCGCCGTGCAGGGTCATCAGATTGACTTTGTCGGTGACGTTGGAATCGTCGTTTTCCATGACCAGACTGACATGTTCCAGGAATTCGCCAAGGGTGTCGAAATCCTCCAGCGCCAGGATCATTTCCTTGAGGTTTTCCACCCTTCCCGGCGCGTCGACGGTTTGTTTGTCGCGCCACATGGCGATATAGCCGGATTGCTCCAAAATCCGCTCGGCCAGTTCCGGGTGCGGGCTCAGGCCGATGTCGCCGCGCCAGCGCCGGAAATCATCCAACAGCGCGGCCAGGGTCTGGCGTGGTTTCGGCTTGATCTCGTCGCTTTCAATCAGGCGTTCCACCGCCTGGGTCAGCGGGATGGCTTCGGCCCGGGCCAGACGGTGCACCGTTTGCATGGTCGCCGGGCCGAGGCCGCGTTTCGGCAAATTAATGATGCGCTCAAACGCCAGATCGTCATCGGGCTGGACGGTGACGCGCAGGTAGGCGATGGCGTCTCGGATTTCCTGACGCTCGTAAAAACGCGGCCCGCCGATGACCCGGTAGGGCACGCCCAATGTAATCAGCCGTTCCTCGAACTCACGCATCTGGAATCCGGCGCGGACCAGCACCGCGACCTGGTTCAGGGGTTGCTTCTTGGTGTGCAGGGCCTCGATCTCGTCGCCGGTGATGCGGGCTTCTTCCTCGCCGTCCCAAACCCCGGTCACCCGCACCTTTTCGCCGGCGTCCAAATCCGTCCACAGGGTCTTGCCGTGACGACCCTCGTTATGGTCGATCAAGCCCGAGGCGGCGGCCAGGATATGCGGGGTCGAGCGGTAATTGCGCTCCAGCCGGATGACCTTGGCATTGTCGAAATCTTTTTCGAAACGCAGGATATTTTCGACCTCGGCGCCGCGCCAGGAATAGATCGATTGGTCGTCGTCGCCGACACAGCAGATGTTCTTATGCGCCTGCGCCAACAGCCTGAGCCACAGGTATTGGGCGACGTTGGTATCCTGGTATTCGTCGACCAACAGATACTTAAAGCGGTGCTGGTAGGTTTTGAGAATGTCGGGATGGTTCTGAAACAGCGTCAGTCCGTGCAGCAACAGGTCGCCGAAATCGGCGGCGTTGAGCACCTTTAGCCGGCCTTGGTATTCGGTATAGAGCGCCTGCGCGCCGCCGCCGGCCTCGGTCGCGCCTTCGGCGCCGGGCACCTTGTCCGGGGTTAGGCCCCGATCTTTCCAACGCTGGATGATGCCGCTGACGGCGCGGGCCGGAAATTTTTTGTCGTCGATGTGGTGGTTGGCCATCAATTGTTTGACCAGACGAACCTGATCGTCGGCATCAAGAATGGTGAAGTTGGATTTCAGCCCGACGGCGTCGGCGTGGGCGCGCAGGATGCGGGCGCCGGTGGCGTGAAAGGTGCCGACCCACCAGCCTTCGACCGGACGCTGCACCAACGCCGCCACCCGTTCGCGCATTTCCCGCGCCGCCTTGTTGGTGAAGGTAACGGCCATAATTTCATGGGGGCCGGCGCGGCCCTGCATCAGGATATGGGCGAGCCGGGTAATCAGCACCCGGGTCTTGCCGGTGCCGGCCCCGGCCAGCACCAAGACCGGGCCGTCGATAGCCTCGACCGCCTGCAACTGGCTGTCGTTGAGGTTTTCAAGATACCGGGCGCCGCCGCCGGGGGAAGCTGCGGGAGTCGAGTCCAGGGCGGGCGGCTCGGAGAGGTCGGGAAGATCGGACATGGTCCCTTTATATAACGTATCTTCCCGGTGTGCCGCCGCTTTTTCCCGACATCCACACCGGAATTTGATTCGGAGCCCGCCAGGATTGTGATAGCATGGCGCCGATACCCATTGCAGAGGCGGGTGGAGAAACGCTGATGATGGCTTTTTCGGCACAAACGTGGTCGGCGCGGTTCCGAGTCGTGGGTTTTGTTGCGGTGGTCCTGCTTGCCGGCCCTACCGCCGCCGAACAGGACTTCCCCAAGAACGTGATCGAGTCGGTGGTCGCCGTCACCGCCATCATCCCCGACGACGCCCGCACCGTGCGGACCCTGGGCGGATTGCGTTCCGGCAGCGGCATCGTCATCGACGACGACGGCCTGGTCCTGACCATCGGCTATTTGATCCTGGAGGCGGAAAAGGCGGCGGTCTCCAATGCCGATGACGAGTTGGTGCCGGCGGCGCTGGTCGCTTACGACCAGGCCACCGGTTTCGGGCTGCTCAGGGCCGAACGGTCGTTGGGTATTCGCCCGGTAAAATTGGGCACATCGGCGGATTTGGCCGAAGGCAACAAGGTGATCGTCGTTTCCAAGGGCGGGCCGGCGCCGGTGATGGCGGCCCAGGTGTCGTCGCGACGGGAATTCGCCGGCTACTGGGAATACCTGCTCGACAACGCCATCTTCACCGTTCCCGCCTTTCCTCACTTCGGCGGCGCCGCGCTGATCGACCGCCAAGGCCGTCTGGTCGGGGTCGGCTCGTTGATGGTCAATGACGCCGCCGGCCCGGGCGCGCCGGTGCAGGGCAACATGTTCGTTCCCATCGATCTGTTAAAGCCGATCCTGAATGAGCTGTTGGCAAAAGGCCGCGCATCCGCCACGGCGCATCCGTGGCTGGGGATATACTCGAATCAAAACAACGGCCGGGTCATCGTTGCCCACCTTGCCGACGACGGCCCGGCCGCCGAAGCCGGCATTCTGCCCGGCGATGTCATCATCGGCGTCGGCGGCAGGCGGGTGTCCGGGATCGCCGATTTTTACCGCAAGATACGGGCGCAAGGCGGCGCCGGCGACGAAATCCCCATCGACCTGGTGCCGATCCGGGAAGGCAAGCTCGAAATCAAGACCATTAAGGTTCCGTCCCGCGACCGCCATGACTGGCTGAGGCTGAACCGGAAAAAGAATCCGGACGGGGAAAAGCTTTAGCAGGCTGCTGAAAAAGGAAGAAAAATGGGGATAAGGGGAGGATCGGGGATAGGGGGATACAAAAATAGCGCCGAAGGCGCGTTCCCTAGAGCATTTCCGGTTCACTTGCGTTCACCTAAAATGCTCTACGCCTTTGTTTTAGACGCAAATTCG
>JAQBYB010000135.1 GCA_027624235.1 Pseudomonadota bacterium
AATAATGGCAAAATTGGGTTTTTTACGCCACAGCGTGCTAAATAAGCAACACACTGAAAGCCCCCGTATTCCTTACATTTATCGGGAATACAGTTCATGGTTCCAAGTTGGAGCCCGTTTGGCTACCATCGGGGCCGAGTTTGGGAGCCATCTGGGGAATGTCGGTTTAATGCTTTCCGCCTCACCCCTTGAAGGCGGACCGGGGGTCCGTCTCGAAGGGCGCGAAAAAGCGGCCTCAATCCCGGCCGTTTATGGCGGCATGGCCTTCGACGATTATCGGCGCAGCCGCGATTGCAGAAATTGATGGATTTGACGCGCGATGTGGCGGTTGAAACGCGGACTGTAATGGACCTCGTCGATGTACATGTTTTTGTCGATGCCGGCCTCTTCAAGCCAAAGAACGTTTTCGTTGAAAGCCTCGCCTTTGGCCCTCTTTTCGCTGAATATCTCATAACCGCGTTTCATCTGCACCCAGGGCGTGGATTTGTTTTCGCGCACCGGAACGGCGCGACGGGAATTATCGAAGGCGTAAGAAGGAACCGGTTGATGGACGAATACGGGAACCGTCCCATAAGCCTTGGCCACGGCGGCGGCCATGCGGCGGCGCAGGGGCACAAACAGGCGGAAAAAAACAAAAGCGTTGCCGAAGGACTGATGAGCGCGGCGGACATTTCAAGGGCGAAGAAATTAGCCAAGGATTGGAAGGCCGGGCATCCTTGACCGGCCGCCGGAATGATTTTTTTTACCGGCGTCAGGTTGGAAGCAGGGACATAATCTCGTCCGCCCACCGGCTCGCGATAACTTCGGGTGAAAACCGCCCGTCGATGTATTGCTGCCCCTCCTCGACACGGACTTGCGCCTCCTGCTGATTGTTCAGCGCCCACAGGATTCCTTCCAGCATGCTTTCTCCACACCAGCAGAAATCCTGAAGCTCCTGGTATTGGGGCAACGGAAACGCCAGCGCCAACCGCCCGGCATGGATCGCCGTGACCAGGCGGTTATGGCCCTTGACCTTTTTCTCCTTTGTCAGGGCGCTCGGGATAAGCACGATATCGCATTGTTCCAAAGCCCGGCTCTGCGCCGCCTCCGACCATTCTTCGATGTCCACGTCGATCGTGCTCGTGCCGGTAGCGGCGGGGAGACGGCTCAAAACCTCGTGCGCGCGCCGGGCGGTTTCGGCGACGACATGTAATTGGAAATGATGCCCCTGCGAAGCGAGGATCGGCGGCAGCGCCTGCGCCAGGCCGTCGAGGTTATTGTTGCTCCCATACCACAAGAGCCGCAAGCCGCCCTTCGGCCTGAAGCGGGGACGGTAGCGGTTTCCCTCATAGGGTTCTTCAATGATAACCGGGGTGCGGCCAATATGCTGCTCAACGGCGTCGGCCATGGCCTGGGTCTGGGCAACGATCTTGTCAACTGTCGCAAAAAGCTCGTGGTTGAACTGCTTGTCGAAATGCCAATCAACCGCCGTCGCCATCGCCGGAATATTTCTCGCTTTGGCTTCCCGCGCCAGGTCCGGAAACCCGTGATCGAAGGCCTTGGTGAGGATAATCATGCGAGGAGCATGGCGTTCGAGGAATTGCCCGGGCGAGCCGGTGTCGGTATCGTAGGCTACGACGTTTCCGCCAAGCGACTGGGCCGGTATAACCGCCGAGTAGCGCGTGCTCGGCACGTGCCGGGAAAAAATGTCCCCGCTTCCCCGAGCCACCCAAAAAATACGAGAAAAAATGTTATCACCCGGCAATTCCGAATTATCCCTTTATTTCCCGGTTATTCTCCTTTGTACACCCCCCCCTTTTGGCGAAGCATCCTTAACCGACATTCCCCAGATGACTTTTAAACTCGGCTCCGATGATAGCCGAACGGCCTTCATCTTGGCACCATAAATTGCGTTTTTGCTTAAAAAGCGCTTTTTTAACCGCCGAGGCGTTGTCGTTGCCGGGGTTTTGAACAACTATGGCGTTGCCATGAACAAAAAAACCGAGACCGTATCCAAAATGCTGGCCGAGGGCCTTGACCATCACCAGGCGGGGTGCCTGGGCGGGGCCGAAAAAGCCTACGAGCGCGCCTTGAAGACGGATCCGAAAAACCCGGATGCGCTTCATCTCCTTGGCCTCGCGGCGCTTCAGGGCGGGCGGGCGGAACGGGCGCGCCAGCTGATCGAAAAGGCGGTCCTGGAAAGACCCGGCGATTCAAGTTTCCTTTATAACCTGGGCGAGGCCCACCGGTCGCTCGGCGACGGCCCCCGGGCCATAGACTGCTACCAACAGGCACTGAATATTGACCCGGGCGACACCGATACTCTGGCCAACCTTGCCAACGTTCTGGTCCAGAACGGGCGCTTTGAGGAGGCCGAGGTCAGGCTTCGCCAGTCCCTGGAGGCATCGCCGGGGGAGCCCGATATATTGAATAACCTAGGCTTGGTGTTGCGCCAACTGGACCGCCCTGAAGACGCCTGCGATTGCTTCCACATGGCCCTAAAGTCAGCCCCGAACCATCCCATCGCCTTGAACAATCTGGGCAATGTCCTGGAATCCCTGGGGCGTGCAGACGAGGCCGAGGGTTATTATGACCGTGCCCTGGCCGCCGACCCGGCCTTTGTCGAGGCCCGCTACAACCTGGGAAAGCTGTTCTTGTCCCAGGGCCATCGGGATTTGGCGAAGGCGTGTTTTCGACAGGTGCTCGACACCGAACCCGGCCATGTGCGCACCCACATGGGCTTGGGAAAGCTGTTCTTGTCCCAGGGCCAATTCCGGGACGCCTGGGAACACTACGAATGGCGCTGGAAGGAACCCGACAGCCAACCCCGTCCCCTGGCGCAGCCGTGGTGGCGGGGCGAGGAATTGAAAGACAAAACCGTGGTCGTTTGGGGCGAACAAGGCGTCGGTGACGTGGTTCAGTTTGCCGGCCTTGTTCCGGATTTGGTGGACCGTGGGGCCAAGGTCGTTTTGGAAAGCGATCCCCGGCTGGTGCCGCTTTTTCAGCGTTCCTTCGCCGGCGTCGAATGTGTCGCCGCGTCCGACCCCCCGGCGGCTTCGACAATTAATCCATCCGTTGACTTTCAAACGCCCATCGGCGGGCTCGGCCAATGGCTGCGCCACTCTTTCGAGGATTTCCCGGACCGCAAATCCTATCTTGTCGCCGACACCGGGAAGACCGCCGCCTTGCGGGCGCGTTACCGCCAGGACGGCGACGATCTTCTGGTCGGCATCTCGTGGCGCAGCGTGCATCCCGAATTCGGTTCCCTGAAATCGATGACGCTTGGGGACTGGCAGCCCATCGTTGAGATTCCGGGGGTCCGCTTCATCAACCTTCAATACGGCGATACGGCGGACGAACGCGAAACTTTTTGCACGGATACGGGGTACGCACTGGTGCATGACCAAGAGATCGATTCGCTCCTCGATTTGGACACCTTCGCCGCCCAGGTGGCGGCCATGGACCTTGTCATTTCGGTTTCCAATACCACCGTGCATCTGGCCGGAGCCCTCGGCGTTCCGACCTGGGTCCTGTTGCCCGACGTACCAGAGCTGCTGATACGTTGGATGATTGAGCGCGAAGACAGCCCCTGGTATCCGAGCGTCCGGTTATTGCGGCAAACAACAAGGCGCGATTGGCGCGATGTGGTCGAAAAAACGGCGGCGGAATTGCGCCTGTTCGCTGGGAACACTGGCTGAATTCGAGCCTTAGTATTCACAAATAAATCACGAAAAAGTGAGTAATTTAGTAAAACAATTGAGAGGTACTTGTGAGACTTGCGTGATTTGAACAAAAATTAACACCGCAAAATAACCGTTAAATACCATCAAATTTCTCCAACTTATTGGTTTTGCTTCCATTTACTGCGTAACGTTTATTTGATTACTGTTTAAGTGACCAAGTAATCGGCGGTCTCTATATTAAATATTGAAATTTCCGGTATTGTCCGGAAAAACGCAAATAAAGAAGGAGCAATCTCATGGTTAACGTAAAAATCAATAAAACCCTTACCGCTCTGGCGCTAGGCCTTGCCATCAGCCTGACAAGCGCCTTTTCTGCCATCGCCAATGAAGATTCCTATTTTGACTCCGGGCATGGCTTTGCCACCGAGGTCGGCTCGCCGGTCGAGGAAGCCAGCGTTCCGTCCAACATCCAGGAAGCGATGGAAATCAACTAACGCCCCCTTCCCTTTCTTCCCCCCCCCGACAAAAAATAGACGAAAGGGAAACACTAAAGGCCGGGTTGAAAAGCCCGGCCTTTTTTTGTCCCTGTCGCGGGCCCTTCGGCCCCGCTCCCCGCCTCTTTTTCTGTCCCTGTCGCGGGCCCTTCAAGGCCGCTCCCCGCCTGTTTTTTTTGTCCCGGCTTGATTATCCCTATATAAAAATCTGATGATGGGAAAGGATCCGACAAAACTCGAAGAAGCGCTCGGCTGCCTCCAGGAAAACCGGGTCGCCGACGCGGCGGCGCTGGTTGAAGAGGTATTGCGGGCCGATCCGGAAAGCCCCGGCGCCCACCATTTGGCCGGGCTGGTGGACTTGGGCCGGGGCCGGGCCGAGAGCGCCCTGGGGCATTTCGAAAAAGCCGTGGCGGGCGCGCCGGATAATGTCGATTTCAGGCTCAATATGGGCGTCGCGCTGGATAACCTGGGCCGTGGCGACGAGGCCACCGTTC
>JAQBYB010000136.1 GCA_027624235.1 Pseudomonadota bacterium
ATCACAAAAACCATTAACAAAGATTCAACAAAAACTAATTTGATTCAGAAAAAATCGGAAACGCTCTAGTAGTTGTTGAATCATTTCCATCATGCTCTTTCCTTTTCCTGAATTACGGTGACAGTGCACTTAATTGCTCCTCTCTCCAATTCCCCTTAACCTCCAAGCATGGCATGACTTGCCCGCATCGTTCTTCCCGGCATTCCCCATCATATGACCCAACGGGGCAATGGACGATTAGCCTTGGGTTCGTCCGTTCCGGGTCACGAACCGACTTTTTTACCGACACGAAATAACTTCCGCTGTAGCCCCTAACAGCGGACATTGACCTTGCCATTCGCCTGAACGCCTCGAGGATTCCACTTGTCGCGTCGAAGAGCCTGTTTTTCAGTTTTTTCCGATTTGTTTGTTTATCGGGAACTGGCGGGCTTGATTTGCTGTTTTGGTGACGTTTTGGCCGGATATCCAAATTGCTAAATCTTCCTTAGCGTCCTCGATCAAGCGTTTGGTTGGGCCATCCACAAAAAGATTAAGATTATTCTCTATTCGCTTATCGAGCTTAGTAAATTGCTCCTTGTTCAAGTGGTCATCTCCTCGAATACAAAAATCGTTTAGTGAAAACCACAGCAGCGCCCGACAACGGATCAGGCTGGAGGGATGGGTTGCAAAATGATCGCCTTCATTTGAAGCCTTCGGCGCATCTCGCAATTGGGGAATAAATGCACCAACATCGAATCTTAGATGCTCACTCGAAAGGCCGGAAACCGTCTTCATTAGCGCCCTATCCTTGTCGTCTCCCGGCAGTCTTGTTCCGATGCGATTCCACTATATACGGAATACGGAAATTCTTGTCGGACAGGGGGTTAATCAGCCGTCGGGCGGATTGATTTGGCGGTGTCGGGGTGTTCGGCTATACCTCCCCCCATGCAGGAGGTTGACCTCATCATCATCGGCGCCGGGGCGGCCGGGCTTATGTGCGCCGCCGAAGCCAACCGGCGCGGGCGCCGGGTATTAGTGTTGGAACGGGCCGCCAAGGTGGCTGAGAAAATCCGCATCTCCGGCGGCGGCCGCGCCAATTTTACCAATAGGCACGTTTCGCCCGCCGATTATCTGTCGGACAATCCGCGCTTTTGCATCTCGGCGCTGAAACGCTACACCCCGGACGATTTTATCGCCCTGGTCGAACAACACGCGATAACCTATCACCAGCGCGATCATGGGCAATTGTTTTGTGACGGGTCCGCCCAGCAGATCATCGACATGCTGCTTCACGAGGCGCGGGGCGTCAGCATCGAGACGGCGATAACGGTGACGCGCGTATCCAAGGGCGAAAATTCATTCACCGTCGAAACCGACCGCGGGCCGTTCATGGCCGGGTCTCTGGTCATCGCCACCGGCGGGCCGTCGATCCCGAAGATGGGGTCGAGCCGCTTCGGCTATGCTATTGCCAAGCAGTTCGGGCTCAAGGTGGTCACCCCGCGCCCCGGCCTGGTGCCGCTGACCTTCGACGCCGACACTTCGGCCAAGCTCGATGGACTGGCCGGGGTTTCCCTGGAGGCGACAGTGAGGCTCGGCAAGGTTGGGTTTACCGAGGCATTGCTGTTCACCCACCGGGGCCTCAGCGGGCCGGTGATTTTGCAGATTTCATCGTACTGGCATGGCGGCGACGCCCTCACCATTGATCTGCTGCCCGGCACCGACGTCTTTCAGGCCCTCAAACAGGCCCGGGACAGGACGCCGAAGCAGGAGGTGCGCACGGCGCTTGGCCAGATGCTGCCGAAGCGTCTGGCGCAACGGATGGTCGAATGGACGGACGCCGATGGCAGACTGGCCGAGACCGCCGACAAAACACTGCGCGTGTTGGCCGACCACATCAACGCCTGGCGCATCACCCCGGATGGCTCGGAGGGCGAGCGCACCGCCGAAGTCACCGTCGGCGGCGTCGATACCAGGGAATTATCCTCGAAAACCATGCAGGCGAGATCGGTGCCCGGTCTCTATTTCATCGGCGAGGCGGTTGACGTCACCGGCCACCTCGGCGGCTTCAACTTCCAATGGGCGTGGGCGTCCGGCCATGCCTGCGGGCAAGTGGCGTAGGGGCTTGGGCAGGTCTTGGGCCGCCGCGTTAATTCCGTTTCCTGAACGGGGTAATTGCACTACCATCATCGCGAGATTTGGTGATTGTCCGGCCAACGGGACTAAATATGAGTAAGTCGTTTTACGGGTTCGCGAAGCTCCTCGGTAATGCGGTTCGCGACCTCGCCCCGATTATCCTGGTCATCGCATTTTTCCAAATTATCGTCCTGCGCCAACCGTTTCCCGATATCGGCGGTGTCCTGGTCGGGCTGGCCTGTGTCGTGATCGGCTTGGCGTTGTTTATCCAGGGGTTGGAAATGGGCCTGTTCCCCATTGGCGAAGCCTTGGCCCAGGCGATGGCGCACAAGGGCAGTCTGCCCATCCTGCTGCTGTTCGCCTTCGCGCTCGGGTTCGGCACCACGGTCGCCGAGCCGGCATTGATTGCCGTCGCCGCCGAAGCCGCCGAAATCGCCGGAGAAGCCGGCGCTATCGTCAATACGGCGGAGACCAAGGACAGTTACGCGTTCTGGCTCAGGATCGTCGTCGCCCTGTCGGTGGGGGCGGCGTTGGTGCTCGGCGTATTCCGCATTCTGGTCGGCTGGCCGATCCAGTACTTCATCATCGGCGGCTACCTCCTGGTGATCGGGATTACCTACTTCGCGCCGCCCGAAATCGTCGGCATCGCTTATGATTCCGGCGGCGTGACGACCTCGACGATCACGGTGCCGTTGGTCACGGCGTTGGGCGTCGGCCTGGCCAGTACTATTAAGGGTCGCAATCCCATGATCGACGGGTTCGGGTTGATTGCCTTCGCCAGTTTGACGCCGATGATCTTTGTCATGATATACGGAATGGTGGTGTGATGGGATTATTGACCGACCTCATTGCATCGACCGTCGCCACCGCCTTCGACGTGCTGCCGATCGTCGCCATTCTGTTTGTGTTCCAGGCGCTGGTGATCCGCAAAAAACCGGCGCATCTGAAGCGCATTGTGATCGGGTTTGTCTATGTTCTGATCGGCCTCAGCCTGTTCCTGATCGGCCTGGAAAAAGCCCTGTTCCCGCTCGGCAAGTTGATGGCGCAACAGTTGACCGCTCCCGGGTTTCTGGGCATCGGCGCCGGTGACGGCGTTCATTGGCGGGATTATCTCTGGGTCTATGCGTTTGCCGTCGCCATCGGTTTTTCGACAACCATTGCCGAGCCGTCGCTGATCGCCGTCGCGATCAAGGCGCAAGAGGTTTCAGGCGGCACCATCAAGGCGTTTGAACTCAGGGTCGCCGTCGCCATCGGGGTGGCGCTCGGCGTTTCCGTCGGCACCTACCGCATCGTTACCGGAACGCCATTGGCGTATTACATCATGGCCGGATATGTCGTCGTCATCATTCTGACCCTTTTTGCCTCGAAGACGATCATTCCCCTGGCCTACGATTCCGGCGGCGTCACCACATCGACGGTGACCGTGCCGGTGGTTGCGGCCCTGGGGCTTGGTTTGGCATCGACGATCCCTGGCCGCAGCCCGTTGATTGACGGTTTTGGATTAATTGCTTTCGCCAGCGTGTTTCCCATTGTCTCGGTTTTAGGATACGACATGGTTTCCACCTGGCTCAGGCGTCTCAGAAAAACGACAGCAAGGAGGACGAGCAGTGAACCTTAAAATAATCATGGCCTTCGTGGCGGACGAGAAGACGGACGTCGTTCTCGAGGCCGCCAGGCGAGCCGGCGCCACCGGGGCGACCGTCTTTCCCGGCGTCCGGGGCGAGGGACTGGAGCCGGAAAAGACGTTTCTGGGTCTGGACCTGACATCGCAGCGGGATGTCCTGATGTTTCTGGTCGCGGCGCCGAAAGCGCGTGAAATCCTGGAAACCATCTCGGCAGCCGGAAAATTCGACGAGGAGCCCGGCAGCGGCATCGCTATTCAGATCAAAATCGAGGACGCCGTCGGCCTTAAGACCCAGGAAAATGCACTCATTAAAGAGATCGAGGAATCGTTATGACGGAGAAAAAAATCACCACGGTTATGGACGTCATGAGCAAGGGCATCATCACCATCGAGCCCACCGCCTCCGTCCACGACGCCCTGCAATTGATGCGCAAGCATAATACCAGCTCCCTCGTCGTCGAGCGCCGCGACGAGGCCGACGAGTATGGCTTGATCGTAGTCACCGACATCGCCAGCGAAGTGCTCGGCAAGGATTTGTCGCCGGAGCGCGTCAATGTCTATGAGATCATGTCAAAGCCGGTGCTGACGTTGGCCGCCGAGATGAATGTCATCTATGCGGTGCGGATGCTGTCCCGGTTCAAGCTGTCCCGGGCGCTGGTCGTCGATCATAACCGCAAACCGCTTGGCCTGGTCACGCAGAGGGACATGGTGCTGCGCAGCCTGGCAGGGGAAGAGGGCGCCTAGCGCAAATCGCGAGCGGATGGTTACATCCGCGGCGACGAATTTGCGTCTAAAACTAAGGCGTAGAGCATTTTAGGTGAACGCAAGTGAACCGGAAATGCGCTAGAGCATTTCCGTAATTTTATGAATCAAATTTGGTTTTGTTGAATCCTTGTTAAGAGTTTTCGTGA
>JAQBYB010000137.1 GCA_027624235.1 Pseudomonadota bacterium
CTTGCTCTTCCTTCTTTGAACCACACCCGCGTTAACAAAGATTCACCGTACTTTTGCAACAAGTCTATTTGGTTGGTTTATTCCTGACCCCGAAGTTACCCCAAGGTTCAAGCGACCTTGTAGGTTGTTTGTGAGTTAAGGCTGCATATAGCACTAACGAGGCGCTGACATTGTCGTAAAAATCTAGGTGCCCTCTGGGTGCCCTAATTTATCCGAATAAAAAAGCCCAAAAAGACCTAGGCGATTTAGCCTCTTAATGGGTTCAATTTAAATGAGAAAATGGAGCGGGCGATGAGATTCGAACTCACGACTTCAACCTTGGCAAGAATGGGTACGGGCTTGTAATTTATAGTCTATTTATTGCCTTCCGCACTTTCTCCACATCCCTGCCAACATATCGTAACGCTGATCTCTCATCCTTCCAGCCCCCGGCTTCCATGAGGTCTGGAAGGCTTCCTCCGCTAATCGCCCCCGCACCACCCCGTGGAGATAGGGCGTCGGCCCCTCCTCAACCACCCGGACCAGGGCCGCCCGGTGCTCTGCGTCCAGCCTCGGGGGCGTTCCTGGTGACCTCCCATCGATCAGCCCGTCCGACCCCCGTTCATTGAAACGCAAAGCCCAGTCGCGCACCGTCTGCAGGCTGATCCCAGCATGCCGCGCCGCCTCCTGGCGCGAATGACCGTTGTAGATCAGAGAAAGCGACAAAAGCCGCCGCGCCTGCTTGGCGTTCGTGGCCGCGCGGGCCAAAGCCCTCAGACCCTCGCTGGAAAAATCCGTCCTTATAGATATGCCTCATAGATATGCCTCGTTCCATGAAAAATCTCCGCCGATTTCCATGTTGAATCACGACTGTCCTAACAGCCCCTTAACGAGTCAGGCTTTTTGCAGATTAGTATAAATCGCATCAGCAGGAATTCTTGGTTTCCGTCCGCCATCTGGGAAGGTCCACCGGTTGCTGCTGCCAGTCAACCTATATGGGATTTCCGATCCGACGTAATAAACGTATCCGAATTTCGGTTACGGCGAGCGGACAGTCATCAACTCTTTTCGAGCCAGGCGAGGCGATGTTGAACCGGATTCGACCGGTAAAAGAACGGCGGCCACCCGCGATAGGCGATGCGGGTCCAAGGACAAGGTCCATCAACGACGATGTCATCGGCGGCGCGCCACGGGTATTCCAGAAATCGGGTCACGGTGCCGTCGGCGAGACGTTTTTCGACGCGGTTACAGCAATAAAATGCCGTTTGTCGGCGCGGACACCGTCGGAGGACATCAAAATAACGCGCCGTGACCGAGGGCATCATCTCCATCATCGACAGAATGTTGATGCCGAGAATAATCGGCACCGACGCCAGCGCCTCCGAATAATCGGCCCTGAGCGCCACCACCCGAACCGACGGTTCGGCCAAAGCGGTCCGCATGTCGGCGGCGGTCTCGACATAGGCGTATCCGCAATCCGGAAAGGCTTTGTAAAGAAACGCCAGATCGACCAGCAATGTCTTAGTAAGATTGACGGTGATAATCTTAGTCGACGGCAATGTCTCCAAGATCAGGGCCGTCATGGTCCCAAATCCATCGCCAATGACCGCGATCGGGTCAGCTTCCTGACGTAGCGGTAGTCGGTCGAGGATCAATGCCATGGTCAAGGCATGTCTAAGCACATCGTTGTCGAATATGCGGCCCTGACGGTCTAAAAGTCCGTCAGCAGCCCGTCGGACTTCGGCATAGCTTTCGAATTCAAGGCCACTCATTCGTGTCGGCAATTGCAGTAGCCAATGAATCAACCGATGTCGGAAACTGGTCTTCATGGACACCGCGCCGATTGGACCAATCGAGCTGAATCCGGCTGGCCCGTAAACCAGATTGAACGGATCGCGCTTGAGCGGATGCTCCACCGGGCCCGGCCCGACATCGGTCCAATGCACGGATGCATCCCGGTCGACGGAATCGGCGTGCCGCGCGACTTCCAGGATGGCGACTTTGTTCAACAACATTGTACGGATCCTAGTTGTCAGAGTTTGGATCGGACATTACACCGGATGAACATCGATTTCCGTCAAAATTTTAGCCATCAAATTCGCCCCTGGAAATTTTGATCGATGCGCAGGGCAGTATTTGCCTAGCTTGGCCGATAACTACCATTAAAGCAGTCTTCTTTTGCGGCTATTGCCTCCGGTTTCCGCTCGTATCGCATTTAGCATTTATGAGTGCAACTGCGCTGGCATTGTCGCAAAAATTCTAGGTGCCCTCTGGATGCCCTAATTTAACCGAATAAAAAAGCCCAAAAAGACATAGGCGATTTGGCCTCTTAATGGGTTCAATTTAAATGAGAAAATGGAGCGGGCGATGAGATTCGAACTCACGACTTCAACCTTGGCAAGGTTGCGCTCTACCCCTGAGCTACGCCCGCGTCCTGGGTATCGGGGGCCAGGCCCCCGCAAGGCCGCCAGATAATACGCATCGGTGGTGCCTTTGCAAGATCGAATGACGCCCCCGGATCCGGGCCCTTGCGGCGGCCGGATCCGGGCCCTTGAGGCCCGGGACCGCGCCGGCTAGGGTGCCGCATGGCCTGGAGCAAGGAACAATTGCTGGCGCATCTGGATGCGCTTGGCATTACCACCGAGACCACCCAGCATGCCGCCGTCTTCACTGTCGAGGAGGCCAAAGGGGTGCGCGGCCAGAGCCAAGGCGCGCACTCGAAGAATCTATTCTTGAAGGACAAGAAAGGGCCGTTGTTTCTGGTCACCGTGCTTGAGGACCGGCCAATCGATTTGAAGGAGCTGCGCCACCGCATCGGCGCCAAGAACCTCTCGTTCGGCAAGCCCGAGCTTTTATTGGCGGTCTTGGGCCTGGAGCCCGGCTCCGTCAGCCCGTTCGGCGTCGTCAACGACACCGAAAACCGGGTTCAGGTGGTTATCGACGCGGACATGCTACGCCGGCCGCCGCTCAACTTCCATCCGCTGACCAATACCGCCACCACGGCTATCGCGCCCGACGGATTCCTGAAGTTTCTCGAAGCCGCCGGACATCCGCCTCTGATCGTCGAATTCTAAGGAAAATCAGGGCTCTGAGCGTTTGCGCCCTTGCCGAAGCGGCCATCGTCGGCCATTTATTGGACAACACGAGCCGGTCGCTGCGTTCCGGCTGAATGCCTTGGAGGAAACGGAGAACCATGGAATTCGTCATCAACCCCGACGGTACGATGAACCCGAAGGCTGGCGGCAACAATACTGCCGCTCAGGCGGCAAAGCCGGCCGCCAGCGCGGTTGGCGTGCCGGTGCTCGGTTCAAGCGCCGATTTGATCAAGGAGTCGAACACCCAAAACTTCTTGGTCGACGTCATCGAGGCATCGCAGAGGCAGCCGGTGATCGTCGATTTTTGGGCACCCTGGTGTGGTCCCTGCAAACAATTGGGACCGATGCTGGAAAAGCTGGTTAAGGAAGCCGGCGGCTTGGTCAAGATGGTCAAGATCAACGTCGACGAGAACCAAGACCTCGCCCAGCAGATGCGGGTGCAGTCGATTCCCGCCGTCTATGCCTTCAAAAACGGCCAGCCGGTCGACGGTTTCATGGGCGCGGTGCCGGAAAGTCAGCTCAAGACCTTCATCGGCCGCCTGACCGGCGGCGCCAAGCCGCCCCTGGAAGCGCTTCTGGACGAGGCTGACGGCCTTTTGGCCGCCGTCGACGCAGCCGGCGCAGGCGCGCTTTACGCCGAGGCCCTGGCCGGCGCACCCGACAGCGAACGGGCCATCGCCGGCATGATCCGCGCGGCTGTCGCCGCCGGGCAGATCGATCAGGCCAAAGCCATGATCGACGGCATGCCCGATGCCTGGAAGCAGAAGTCTCAGATCGCGTCGGCGATTTCGGCGGTCGAGCTGGCCAGTACCCCCAGCGTCGATCTGACCGCCGTCAATGATCTTTCGGCGCTGCTGGAAAACGATCCGGCCAATCATCAAATCCGCTTCGATTTGGCGATGGCGTGTTTCGGCGCCAAACAAAATGAAGCGGCGATCGATCATCTGATCGAGATCGTGCGCCGGAACCGGGCATGGAACGAAGACGCGGCCAGACAACAACTGTTGAAGATATTCGATGCGATCGGACCAACGCACGAATTGACGGTGGCCGGCCGGCGCAAGCTGTCGGCGGTCCTGTTTTCCTGAGGGAATAAATATGTCCACGCGGCAACGCCAGACGACAGCGGAGGCTTTGCCGAACATCTTGCCGGTGTTTCCGTTGCCGGGCGCGTTGCTGCTGCCGCGCGGACGGATGCCGCTGAACATTTTCGAGCCGCGCTATCTGAACATGATCGAGGACGCGCTGGCGATGCCCCGATTGATCGGCATGATCCAGCCGAAGGCGGGCGTTACGACGCCGCTGGTCGAAGATGGGGTCGGCTTGTTCGACGTCGGATGCGCCGGGCGGATCATCTCGTTCGCCGAGACCGGTGACGGGCGTTATCTGATCAAGCTGGAAGGCGTGGTGAGATTCCGCGTCGCCGCCGAACTGCCGGGCCATGCCGGCTATCGCCTGGTTCGGCC